>JAJFJC010000446.1 GCA_021774385.1 Alphaproteobacteria bacterium | reverse complement strand
CCGCCACATATTACTTTTGGTTTTTTGGATATCCGAAGCCCATGGCGGACGGAGGGGTAGCTTTGATCTAAGAGACGATCAAAACAACATCTCGAAACCGCCAGCCACCCTGGCGGTTTTTTTAATGCCGCCGGCCTGGCCCACGAACAGGGAGAACAAGCCGTGTTGGACATGCATGAAGACAGCCGCCTCCGCGAGGATACGATTGACGAAGATCACCTCCGCGAGGTCTCGACGGACGATATCCGTATCCGGGACATCACCGAATTGAACACCCCGGCGGAGATCATCCGCGAATTCCCGCGCACTGAAATCGCCACCGGCACCGTCACCGGCGCGCGGCAGGCCTTGCAGGACATTCTGCACCGGCGCGACGACCGGCTGGCCGTTGTCATCGGGCCTTGCTCGATCCATGACCCGGATGCCGCAATGGATTACGCCAAGCGATTGGCCGCATTGCGCGACCGGCTTGGCGACCGGCTGGAGATCGTCATGCGGGTGTACTTCGCCAAACCGCGCACGACCGTGGGCTGGAAGGGTCTGATCAACGATCCCAATCTGGACGGCAGTTTCGAGATCGAGCGCGGGCTGCGGCTGGCGCGCGGGCTTTTGCTCGACATCGCCAATATGGGGCTGCCGGCCGGTTGCGAGTTCCTCGACATGACGATCCCGCAATACATCGCCGATCTGGTTTCCTGGGCCGCCATCGGCGCGCGCACGACGGAAAGTCAGGTCCACCGTGAATTGGCGTCGGGCCTGTCCTGTCCCGTCGGCTTCAAGAACGGCACCGGTGGCGACGTGAAAATCGCCGTCGACGCCGTGGCCGCCGCCGCCCAGCCGCACCACTTCCTGGCGGTTACGAAGGAAGGCCGCTCCGCCATCGCCACCACGACGGGCAACGCGGATTGCCACATCATCCTGCGCGGCGGAAAGGCACCCAATTACGACGCGGCCAGTGTCGATGCCGCCTGTGCCGTGGCGGCTAAATCCGGGCTGACCGAAGCCGTGGTCGTCGACGCCAGCCACGCCAACAGCAGCAAGGACCCCGAGCGCCAGCCACAGGTCATGGCCGATGTCGCCCGCCAGGTCGCCGGCGGTGACAACCGCATCGTCGGCGTCATGGTGGAAAGCCATCTCGTCGGCGGCCGGCAAGACCTCGTCGCCGGGCAGCCCCTCACCTACGGCCAGAGCATCACCGATGGCTGCATCGATTGGGAAAGTTCGGTCGCGGTGCTCGAAGGATTGGCCGATGCGGTAACCGCGCGCCGAGAGGGAACTGGCGACGCGGACTAACGAATAGAAAACCTACCGTCTCGACGGCTGCCGCACCGGCAGTTCGTCGCGGCGGTAGCGGTTCTCAATTTGCAGCGAGTTGCCGGATTTCGCTGAGCGTCGATTCCAGATCCCGCACTTCGCACCAGCCGACCCGCATCATTTCAATCGCCGGGTCGTGCAGATGCGGCAGTGTCGTGCCGGTGCAGTCCTCGACGACGACGGGTTTGAAGTCGCGGAACATGGCGTCCTTCGATGTCGCCGCGACGCACTGGTTGGTCAGCACGCCGGCGATCAACACGGTGTCGGCATCGAGCGCCCGCAGGACACCTTCGAGATTGCTGTTGTAGAAGGCGCTGAGGCGCGTCTTGTCAACAACCCAATCTTCCGCGCGCGGCTCGAATTCGGCAAAAATTTCATAGCCCCAGCTATCCTGCCGCAATCCGCCATCCTTCAAAAACGGACGCAGGCGCATGAAGGGACCGCCGTCTTCCACCCCGCGCGAGCCATGCCGCGTCCACACGATGGGGATGTTCTTCGCGCGGGCATCCTTGATGAGTTGCCGCGTCGGTTCGATCACGCGGCGCATATGTGAAATATCGATACCCTTCTGGGCGTACCAGCCGTCGGGATGCAGGAAATCGTTCTGCGGGTCGATGATAACCAGCACGGTGCGGCCCGGTACCAAATCCCAATGCGCTTCCTCGAACGGTATGCCCGTCGGATCGTCAATGCTCATCTCGCTTCCGCCCCCTGGGTCAAATTCCCGCCGCGACATCCGCCAGCCGGCGCATCGTATTCAACGCCTGTTCCTCGGTCAGGCCCGGCCAGCGCACTCTCGTGATGACGTGATCGATGCCCAATTCGCCTCGCAGCCAGCGCAGCCGCTCGCCGACGCTCTTCTCATCACCGACAAGAAATTTCCGTTCCATCAACGCCTCGAACTCGGCGCGACCGTCGAACTTTACTTTCGTCGAGGGCGAACCCCAGGCCTGATAGGCGCTGTATTTGCCATAGAGCGGATCGCGCGCTTCGGCCAGGGCGGCGTCATGGGTTTCGCCGATATAGCATTCCCGCATCGTTGGGCGCTCCGGCGCGGCGGGCCGCCCTTCCCGCGCGGCGTCGAATTCGCTGTACAGCTCGCCCAGCTCCTCGAAACTCGGATTCATGCTGGATACCCACACATCGCCGATGCGGGCCGCGCGGCGGATGGCGGCCGGGACGCTGCCGCCAATCCACACCGGCGGGCCGCCGGACTGCTTGGGCTTAAGACTGATCGTCACATCGTCGAGCGTGAAATACTTGCCGTGATGCGTCACCCCGTCTTCGGTCCAGAGCCGGCGGATGATCTCGATCCCTTCGGTGAACCGGCCGACCCGTTCCTTGATCGGCACGCCGATCGCATCGAACTCCTCGGCGCGATAGCCCATGCCGGCGCCGAAGATAAGCCGCCCCCCGGTAATCCAGTCGAGGCTCGCCATTTCCTCCGCCAGAACCACTGGCCGGGTGAAGGGCAACAGGAACACTCCGGTACCAAGGCGAATCCGGCGCGTCTGCCCCGCCAAGAGCCCCATCAACGGCCCGGGCTGGATCGACGCATACGGTGCCGACACATAGTGCTGCGGTAGCCAAGCGGAATCGTAACCCAACTCATCCGCCAGTTGCGCCTGCCGCACCAGACTGGCGATGCCGTCCTCGATATCCGTCCCCGGATCCCACTGCGCTTGCAGAAAGACGCCTAGTTTCATGATCCCCGCCTACGCGTTGTTTTCCAGAAACTCGACCCAGTTGCCGTCCGGGTCCTCGACCATCGAAATGCGCACACCGGGCCGGACGTCCTTCGGCTCGACCGCGATCGTATAGCCCGCCGCCCGGCATCTCTCGGTCATGGCCTCGAGATCCTTGACCGTGATGGTCCAATAGCGAATGCCGGATGCCCCAAGCGGACCGCCACCATTGTCCGATTTTTCGGGAAGCGTGTCGTGGATCACGATTTTGACCACGGTCGTCCCGCACATCAGGCGATGCATCTTGCCGCCGCCCGCGGGCATTTCCGCGGCATACTCCAGACCCAGCGTATCGCGGTAGAATTTCAGCGCCTTCTCGGCATCGCGCACGACGATGCCGATATCGATAGACTCTTTTCCAACTTCAATCGTCATTTCATTCCCTCTTGTAAGATTTATTCGCCCGGATACCAGGAAGCCTCGCGCCTTTCGTTGAAACTGGCAAGACCCTCGATCCCCTCCGCCGTGCGCCGCCGCATCGCATGCGCCAGCGCGATGGCGGACGCAGTATCATCGTCGACACCATGCGCGGCGGTTCGCAGAATGAATGCCTTTGTCTCCGCGATCGCGCTCGGGCTGCATTTCAGCAGGGCATCGATGATCGGCGCCGCCGTCTCGTCCAATTTGCCGGTTTCGCAAACTTCATGCAGAAAGCCGAACGCCGCCGCCTCGCGCGTGCCAAACCGTTCCGCCGTGAGGGCATATCGCCGCAAGGCGCGCAGGCCCATGGCGTCGCACAGCTGCGGTAGGATCGGCCCCGCCACCAATCCCCAGCGCACCTCGGTGATGGCAAACTGCGCCTCCTCTGACGCGACCACGATATCGCAGGCCGACATCATGCCGAGCCCACCGCCGAAGCAACCGCCATGCACGAGCGCGATGGTCGGTTTCGGACAATCATTGAGATGCCGCACTGCGTCGGTGGTAATCGTCGACATCGCCAGATTGGCGTCGAGCGCCTGTTTCGACAGATCGTTCATCCATTTCAAATCGGCACCGGCCTGAAAATAATTGCCGTTCCCGCGCAGCACGATTACCCGCACCTTGTCGTCGGCCGCCGCTTGCCCGACGCCATCCAGCAAGCCCTGAATCATCGCATCGTTGTAGGCATTGTTGCGATGCGGGCGGTTCAGCGTCAGCGTCGCGACGCCCTTGGCGTCGACATCCATCAGCACGGGTTGTTCACTCATGTTCGATTGTTCCTTTGTTTCCGGGATTAACGGGCGTTGTTCCAACAACCGCCAATCCTAGCGAAGCAGCCCCGCTATTGGAAAATTTAATCCCACCTGCCCCCGCACCTGCCTTGTGCGAGGACCCCGCATTGGCGCCCGTGGCGGGACTGATGCTAACGTGCGCTTGCTCCCTAGAACTGCAGCTTCCTTCGGATGGAAACGATGGGGGCCTGGGATTGAAGGGAACAGAAGCTTGCCGAGAGTGTTTAGGATGAGACTGTCCAGAATAGCGTGGTTCACATTACAGGTCTGCCTCGTATCGTTCCTGTTGACATATTTTGGTGATGCTCCAGTTACGGCAGAGCAACTGGAACGACCTATATTGACCATCCAGCCTGCGGCCTTTCAGGAAGTGAGCGGGGCAAACAGGGCGACCTTCCTACTTAACGACAAGAAAAAAATTTGGCTCATCGGTACGCCGAGTGCTGTCGAAGTCAAAGAGTTAACACTCTCACCTGAAAAACACGCTGAAAACAAATTTGCTATCCAGATTGAGATAGACAACAAGGGTGGCAACCGCATGCTCAATTTATCTCGGCGGCTAATCGGCAAACCATTGGCAATCTTGGCTAGTGGTCGAGTTCTGATGGCTCCAATTGTCCGAACCGAGATTGCTGGCAAGTTTCAAATTAGCAACCTTAACCAGATGAGCGCCCAAAGGCTTATGAAGGTAATGCGTCAGCCGCCTTCCGAAGATGTAAAACGGTGGGTGAGAATTGAGAATGAAACCTCCAAAGGTGTTTTCGAGAAATACTTGGCGTCCTGGCCCAAGGGGGCCTTCGCATCTGCGGCTCGAAAGAAACTAAGTGCCATAGACAACATAACGCGCCCGCAATCGGTACCGGTTAACCAGGCCGGACAGCTTTCGGAAGCCCGTAACCGGTATTTGGCGTGGGTATCCGCCGTATTACCTCCAGAGGCTGCCGGCCCCTCTGTTCAGCCACGATTTTCCGTTAGGGGAATTACGGGAGCATCCGGGGAGATAGAGCAGGTTACGGAAGTTTCTGGCTACGTTGTACTTGTCGCGACGCGCACAAAGCAGGTTTTACGAATTTCTTATCGCGTTACTGCCGGCGGCAAGCCGTTTGCGATGCAGAAGGACGGCAAAATTATCGTCTTCGATGACGCCCCTCCGATCAAGGTCGATGGCGATATCCGCGTCGCGACGCTGTTGCTTTTCCGACTTCGCGGATTGGTTCTCGCGCCGGATCGAAACTTGGTCGGAAGCTACCTGTACGTGGAGGCGGCCGGCGGGTGGACGTCAACGACAAAGCCGCCAAGTGGCTCAACTTTCATTCCCCAGCCCACGACAGGCGTAATGCTACTCGAACTACTCGGCGCACCAACTAATCCCATAGCGCAGGCCTTGGGTAAGCATGGACTGCGCTTCGTCCCATGAGCGCGTGGCACTAGATCGGATCAGGTTTGATGCAGGGCATCAAACCTGTGAATCCGCTCGCTCTTAATAAGTAAAGCAAAGATACAGGACCGATGGTAATCGCCCACGGCGTTTCCCTTCAATCCTGATTTTCTCTTGATCGGGATAATACGAGTCCATGCCCCATTGGCAGTATCGTCCAGTCTGTTATGCGACCGGTCATTCGTGCAGAGGTCTGTCGCTTTGAATTCAGACGTTTAGCGGAAACGAGTTTGGCTTCGAATACGGATCATCTAGGCTTGGCTTTGGTCTTTCCGAGTAACCAGCCAACAGGATAAGCGGCACCCAGAAACAGTACTGCTATGTCAATCAAACCAAAAAGAATGCCACCAATATTTACTTTCCAAATCGAACTCAGGCCGATCATCCAGGCATAGGCAAACACCCAATTTGGCAGGTTAAGAGCAAATGCGATTGCGCGACCATAAGGCAAATTCGAACATTCGATATAAACAATCATGGCATTCGTCCAATAGCAGCCCGCTTGATTTAACGGAAACGATGGCAAAAAAACTGCCGCAGCAACGCCAATAGCCACAAGCAGGATTAGAACGAAAAATGTCCATTTACTAATTTGCCAAAATGTTCCTTGCATCACGGCTCCGAACAAAATTGATCTGAAAAAAGACCGTCATTCAATTTCCAAGACATGGTCCTTTATCTCGAAAACCGATCGAGAAATCCAATGTACCATTCGTGCAGCGCGTCGTTGTGCGCGGCATATCCCGCGTCCTGTACTTCACGGCTCTGCGCGCCAGGCCGTCCATGGTTGTCGGCCAGGACGTCCTGCCACAAATCCAAGATCGGCCGCGTCAATTCGGGATGGAATTGTAGGCCGTATGTCTTTTCACCGACACGGAAGGCCTGGTTCGGGAAGACCTCGCCCTCGGCCAACAGAGTTGCCCCCGGGGGCACTTCGAAACCTTGTACGTTGCCGGCGGGCACGCACAGGCCTTCGGGTATTATTCGCTTTCCAGCCTCTGTCGGGCGAAGCGGATAATACCCGAAGGCGGCATGCGCGTCGGGATGATCGTCCACCTTCGCATTCATATGCGCGGCGATGATCTGGCCGCCGAGGCAAATGCCGAGTAGCGGTACGCCCCGGTCCATGACGCGGCCGGCGAAATCCATCTCATCGCGTAAGTAGGGAAAATCGTCCAAGTCGGTGACGTATTGCGGTCCGCCCATAATCAGCACGCCGGCCGTATCGTGGTCCAATTCGGGCAAGACGTCGCCACGAAAGGGTGCCACCAGCCTTACGTTAAACCCCTTCGCGGCGAGGTGCCGCTGACCACGGTCACGCACCGGCATGTCGCGATGCTCGACGACGATGATGTCCTTCATCGAATTTTTCCCAAACAGCCTGCTAACCCCTGAAATGTTACCGTCGGCCGGCTTCCATGGAAACTACATTCCCGTACCAGCGAAATGGATGCAGGGAGAATGGCAGAAGTCGATTTTAATCGGCGCGACACCCGTTAATTGCCTACAGGTGAAATCAGCATTACTTCGGCGAGCGCGCTAAAACGAAGTGCACCTCCATTGGGAGTTCGAGGCCCAACTCGGTTACATAGGGCACCAACATTTCCTCCACGTCTTGCATAAACGCGATCCTATCGTCGTCAGCCACCAGGGCTAAGGCATTCCTCGTTTTGGCGGAAGCTCCCGCGACCACCATTTCGGCAAATCGATTTGCGGTAGAAAACAGAGAAGTCTTCTTTACGGCCTCGACCGAAATGTCTTCGAACCCCGCGCCTTGAACGAGCTCGCGCAGAACATTGGCATCGCTCAAGGAGAACGGGGGTAGGATCGCCATTTCGGGACTAACCCATTTGCCTAGCGCCTGACCCAGCGCGAACTGCCCCGGACATAGATCAGCCGAACGCCAAACCGCCAATCCAAGCTGACCCGCCGGGCGCAAAACCCGGCACATCTCTCTCAACCCGGCGGCGCGATCAGGAAGGAACTGGAGCCCTTGATGACAGGCCACGAGGTCGAATTCACCGTCACCAAAGGGCATATCCTGGGCGTCCGCAACATGCCATTCGATATCCGCGCTTAAAGTGCGCGCCATCTCGATCATCCCAACGTCGTAGTCAAGGCCAACAACTCGTCCATTTGGTCCGATACGTTCCAAAAGCCGCCGCGCCATTGCCCCCGTGCCGCACCCGACATCAAGCGCAGCGGTACCGGGCACAGGCTGCATCAAATCGACTAACGCATCTGTCCACGGACCGAACATCGCCGGCACTAAGTGCCGCTCATAAATTTCCGCGGGAGACCCGGTAAGTGGGCCCTCATCCGTTGAATTCATGCTATCCCCCTCGCCGACGACGGCAGATTAGGCCTCCCAGCTCAGAAATGCCATTGGCGCGAATTGACCAGATTCAGCCCGGGTCACCTTATCGCCGTAGACAGGCTTCGCAAATCGTGCCCGGTGCAGAGAAAACGCTAGGCCATGTGGGCCGGAACTAGCCGCAAGCAGACGTTCATCGTCACCAACGCAAAAAACACCTATAAAAATAGGATGATTGGCAAACTTGAAATTCGCGAAAGCCGGCCTGGTGACGCGACCGGGATCGAACATCTGTATAGGGACGCCTTCCCGGACGAGGACCTATTACCGCTTGTGAGGGCGCTTCTGGATTTTGGGCAGAGCGTAGTATCGCTCGTTGGGATACGCGAAAGCGTGATCGTAGGGCATATCAGTTTCACGCTTTGCCACGTTGAAACAGGAACGAATAAAGTCGCGCTTCTAGCGCCGCTCGCGGTCACGCCAACTTTGCATAAACAGGGAATTGGAAGCACGTTGGTTCAGGCGGGTTTTAAGCGCCTGGAAAACTCTAAAATTGGCTATGTCTTTGTTCTCGGTGACCCGGCTTACTACAGTCGCTTTGGGTTTAAAGCGGAGAACAAAGTCGTTACGCCATATCCATTGCCGCCGGAATGGCGTGGCGCATGGCAGTCCATCCCCTTGTGTGATGCTGAAGCGCCTCATGCGGGAAAACTGTTTGTGCCAGAACCGTGGCGTCAAGTTGCGCTATGGACATCTTGATCCATCAACCCGCCCGCTTTCCCAAGCCGGAAGCAAGCATCCTTGAATTCCCGCTTAGGGCCAAAGATCGCCAGATCGCGACATCGCTCAGCATGTCAGACCAAGTAAGAACGGAAGTCGATCCGGAACGCCGGGACAGCTGCGAATAGCCAATTTAGGGCATTCGGAGCGTGGCACACCGTCAGACTTTGGCATTTAGCTTGCGTAGCCGCGTACGGACCAAAATGTCACGGGCAGTTGAGGAGGTAGAGTTTGGGGCCAGATAAACTGTACATTGAATACATAGTGGGCGGTCATAAATTTACCGGCGATACCGCCGCCGCCGACCGCGACCTAATGCTGACAATCACGTCAAGTTTAGAGGACCAAGGCATGCATACGGGCTCATGACATACAATCGGATAAACTTCTTCTTCCTAAACGTCGGGCATTTTTTCGATCATATGTTCGTCTTGATCTTCGCTACGGTCGCGGCACTGAGCCTGACGACTGAGTGGGGCATGACCTATTCGCAACTAATACCCTACGCGACACCGGGGCTCGTTGCGTTCGGTGCCTTGGCCGTTCCCGTCGG
>JAJFJC010000445.1 GCA_021774385.1 Alphaproteobacteria bacterium | reverse complement strand
GGCGATTATTCGAAGGAGGAAGCGGCGCGGGTCTTTTTCGGGATCGGCGCCCATCTTGGCTCGCTACGTTCGCAAAACGCCGAGGGCCACATATTGGGCCATGTCTGCAACCTCGCGCACGATTACAAGAACGATGCCGATTTGCGCGGCTATCGCGCCGGCGGCCCGCTAAGTTTTCACACGGATTCCGTGGATATCGTCGGATTGATGTGTCTGCGCGCGGCGATGGAAGGCGGCGAAAGCACGATAATCTCCGCTGCGACGATCCATAATGAAATGCTCGAACGGCGGCCTGAGTTGGTCAAGGAACTCTACCGCCCGATCCATCGGGACCGGCGTGGTGAAGTGCCCGAAGGGAAAGATCCTTGGTGGGTCATGCCGATTTTTCAGTGGTACGAAGGCCGTCTTAACAGCCATTTCTCCGGCCTCTATATCCGCTCCGCCGAACGTTTCGACGCGGTGCCGCGCTTTACCGACGCACAGTTCGAAACCTTTGACCTGCTTGAGAAAATTGCGGAGGATCCGGCAAACCATCTGGCCATAGACTTCCAGGAAGGCGATATTCAACTCCTCAATAACCACGAGATATTGCATGGACGCGCCGACTATCGTGACTGGGAGGACCCGGCGCGCCGGCGTTATCTGCTGCGCCTGTGGATCTGTCCACCAAACGGTAGACCACTCCCGCCTAGCTATGCCGAACGCTATGGCAATATCGACATCGGTGACCGTGGCGGCATCGTCTGCCCCGGGACTGAATTCAAGGCGCCGCTTGATCCGATATAGGAGGAATTAATGGTTCTCAAAGACAAGGTCGCCCTCGTGACCGGTTCGGGTGCGGGTATTGGCGAGGCCATCGCCGTCGCCATGGCCGAAGCCGGCGCACATGTCATCTCGGCCGACATAGATGGTGACGCAGCACAAAAAGTAGCCGACAAAGCTGGTGAGTTTCAGGTCAAGACACTCGCCATTCAAGCGGATGTCGGCGATATTGGCGACATCAATCGTATGATCGAGACGACAGTCGAAAATTTCGACCGGCTCGACGTTATCGTCAACAATGCCGGCGTCACCCGGCGCGCCTATATCATGGATTTAACCGAGGAAGACTGGGACCGCATACACCGCGTCAACGCCAAAGGCGTGTTTTTCTGCCTGCAAGGCGCAGCACGCGTGATGATCGAGCAGGGCGGCGGCTGTATTATCAACACCGCCTCAATCGCCGGCCGCGGTTATGCCGGCACGTCTAACGCGGCTTATGCCGCCAGTAAGGGCGCGGTCATTGCGCTGACGAAGACGGCATCACAACAGCTCGGGCGGCACAACATCAACGTCAACGCGATTTGTCCCGGTGTTACGCGAACGCCGTTGAGTGATCGGAACCTGGTCGTCCGGGCCGAGGAACAGGGCGTTAGTCTCGAGGAAGCGCTGGCGAACCATCTTAAGCCGATCCCGATCGGCCGCGCCAATCAGCCGGAGGACATCGCTGCTCTAGCGGTTTTCCTGGCGTCGCCGGGTGCTCGCAACATCACCGGGCAGGCCTACAATGTCGATGGCGGACTGGTGCCGAGCTAGTGTCCTGATCGTGAAATTCAAGGGATTGAATTCCGCGAGAATCAGCACACCAACTATTTGAAACTAGTGTGATTCAGATCCTAAATCTCGTCGCATTCAATGCGACGAACTTCAGAAGCATCACACTAGGCGTAGTCGCCGGAAAATTTCTCCTGAATGGCGGTGCCAACATGCAGCGGTTCGTATTTCGCTGGCTTTCCCGGCCCCTTGCAGGTCGACAGGCATTCGATTACCGCGTCGAAATCGGGGATCGCGAAATAAGGCACGGAAAAGCGTTCCTCACCCGTACGGTTGACCACGCGATGCATCGTCGAGCGGAAACGGTCGTTGGTCCAACGCGCCATATAGGCGCCGATGTTGATGACGAAACTGCCATCGATCGGTGCCGCGGTAACCCAACGGCCGGATTTCGTTTGCACCTCAAGCCCTGGCACATCGCCTTGCAGGACAATGGTGAAGGCCGTCGCATCGGCATGGGGACGGTTGCCATAAAGGCCGTCCGTCGGTGGCGCCGGCGGGTAGTGCAGCAGCGAGACCTGCGTCAGGGGTTTTCGGTAGTATTCCAGGAAGTATGTTTCCTCTAGATCGAGGGTCAGCGCAAAAGCCCGCAGCAGATTCGCCGCGACACCGTCCACGGCCTCGAAATACTCGAGTAGCGTCTGACGCCATTCCGGCATCCCTTGCGGCCATTTGTTAGCTTGCTGAATTCGGTCGCCTGAAAGCAATTCCGGATCGTCTTCGGATAGCTCGCGCTGATATTTGAAGGCCTCCATCACATCCGGCGCGGCTGTATCCGGATAGAGCCGCGCGCCGACCGGTTGGTATCCCCGGCTTTGCTCTGGTGAAATGAGCAGAGCCGGATCCATCCGTTTCTCAAGCGGAATGTCGAAAAACCGCCGCGCGGCAGTGAAGATACCGCGCGTCGTTTCCGACGGAATGCCGTGGTTGGTCAGGTAGAAGAACCCGATCTCCGTACAGGCCGTCCCAATCGCTTTCGCAACGTCTTGTTTTTCGTCGGAATTACCGGTCAGGAAAGGTGCAAAGTCGACGACAGGAACCTCTTCCATCAGACTGCCCTTTCCATCCAAAAGCGGTTGGTACTACTCCAGTTCGGGATCGCGCAGAACCGCGCCGTCACCCATAAGCGAATTTATGGCACCCTCATCATAGCCAATTTCACGTAACACTTCCGGTCCATGTTCCCCGAAACGCGGTGCGTGACTGCGAATGCTGTTCGGTGTTTTTGCGTAGTTCACCGGCGCTCGTACCAGCAACGTCTCTCCTTCGGTCGGATGCTGGTGTTTCTCGAACATGCCGACCGCTTGCAGATGCTCGTCTTCAAGCAGATCGTCCAAATCGGCAATCGGCATACAGGGAATTTGCTGTTCCTCGCAGACCTCTACCCACTCCGCGGTCGTCCGTGCCGGAGTACATTCTCCGACGAAACCGTACAAATCGTCCACGCTGCCGATGCGGGCCCGGTAGGTCGAAAAGCGTGGGTCTTCCATCAACTCGGGACGGCTAACAGCCGTAAAAAAATTGAGCCAATGCTTGTCGCTGTAAGGCAGCATGCAAACATGGCCGTCCTTGGTCGGGAATGGCCGGCGGGCATTGGTCATGACACGGGCATAGCCTAATTCGCTGATCGGTGGCTCATAGGCGCAGCCATTGATGTGCTCAACCAGATTAAAGCTTACCATGGTTTCCAGCATCGGTACTTCGACGAACTGACCTTCGCCGGTCCGTTCCTTATGCAACAGGGCAAAGGCGACCGCCTGGCTCATGGTCAAACCAGTGACCTTGTCGGCGATTGCCGCCGGCACGTAACGCGCCTCGCCATCCTGACGCCGGAACATGCTGGCGAGCCCCGACGATGCCTGAATCGCATCGTCATATGCCGGCTTGGACTTATAGGGCCCGTCCTGACCAAATCCGTAGGCGCCGACATAAATTATGTCCGGCTTGATCGCCGCGACAGCCTCGTAATCAAAACCCAAGCCGGCCATCGCCTGTGGCCGCATGTTATGCAGGAACACATCCGCCGTCGGGATAAGCTTGCGCAAGACTTCCTTCGCCGCCTCTTCTTTCAGGTTCAACGCCAGCGAACGCTTATTGCGATTGGCATTGAGAAAAATCCCGCCCATATTCGCGTTCTTCACCGCCCCCATATTGCGCGCGATATCGCCGGTCGGTGGCGCTTCCACCTTGATAACGTCGGCGCCGGCATCGGCCAGCGCCTGTGTCCCGTACGGCCCAAGCAACACTGTAGTGATGTCGATGACGCGAATTCCTTCAAGCGGACCTGGCAAACTTATTCTCCCTCAAGCAAATATTCGATTTTTGTTGATTGCAACGCGACGGTAGGACGCCGCCGCGCCAGTTGACCTTCGCACATAATATTCGTCGCGCTACCTTTGACCAACCCATTGATCGGCGGCGGCTGATTCCGCATTCGAAAATGCCGTACGGATCTTCGCGATAGTTGCATCCGGCAGCGCCCCCTTGGCGGTCGCGGCGATATTTCGCGCGGCGTTGGACGGGTTCGTCGTCCCCACAATGGCGGTCGTCACGCCGGGTTGCGACAAGGTGAATCTGAGTGCGATTTCAGGCCATGCCGCATCGTCATCAAAGCCAAGGTCACCAGCGGTGATCCCCATCGAAATGAACCGTTCCGCATAAGTCGTCGTATAGTTCGCGTAGAAACCCGGCTGCTCGCCGACACCCATCCACGCCGCATTGGCGACCGGACGTTTCACTATAATGCCGATATCGCGCTTAACCGCCTCCGGCAGCAACATGTCGATATTCGCTTGATCGCAAATATTGACCGAGGTTTCGATCACATCCACCGCTTCGAGCCCGGCGGCGTAGACCGCGGCCTCGTTATCGCCCGAATAACCGACATGACGGATTTTTCCAGCATCCCGCGCCTTGATCAACGCCGCGACGGCTTCGCCCTTTTCCAGCACTTCCTGGTCGCAGGAATGCAGCAACATCACATCGAGATGATCGGTTTTGAGACGCCGCAAAGCGCGGTCCACCGTTTGTGAAATCACCGTCGCCGACCAGGCCTCGCCCTCCAGGTCATCGAAAGCCTGACCGCATTTCGAAACCAAGACAAATTCGTCGCGCCGATGACCCACCGCGTTGCCAATCGCTTCTTCCGATCCGGGATAGCCAGCCGCCGTATCGATAAAGTTCACGCCGTTTTCGAGCAGAAAGTTGAGTATTTCCGCGACCCGATTCTGCTCGGTGCCAAGGAAACCAACGGGCCCACCGCCAAATCCCAGCGCCGATACTTCAAGGCCTGTACTACCTAATGTTCTTTTCTCCATGTCCCGTCCTCTCCTCAAAATCGGCATGCCGGAAGATCAATAGCCGTCACGCGGCGCGCTGTCGATTCCGCGGATACGGCTCAGCCTTGCCATCCCTCCCAATGAATGATGTCGTCGACCGGACCGCGTTTGGCGGGTTTAAAATCCGTGCCCTTGGTATAACCGACCGGCAACAGCGCCATTTGCACCATATTTTCCGGTATTCCCAACAGCTCCGCGGCATCATCCTCATAGGCAAGATGCAAGGTCGTCAGACAGGAACCAAGACCCCGCGCGCGTAACGCCAACTGAAAACTCCAGATCGCGGGAAAGATCGAGCCTCCTAGGCCGATCCAAGCCCGGCGCGGCGCATCGGCGGCGATATGTCCGGCCTCAATGCACGGAATGACATGCACCGGCACATCCTGCATCCGCTCCGCGAGATACTGTGCCGAATCGAAGACACGGGCATCCTGCACCGCACCCTGTTTTTCCGCCGCCTGCTTCGCTTGGACCAGATAGTCGCCGACACCCTTGCGGTACAAATCGGCAAGCGCCTTGCGTTTCCCGACATCGGTCACCACGACCCAACGCCAGCCCTGTCGGTTCGAACCGGTCGGGGCTTGCTGAGAAAGATCGAGACATTCGCGGATCACCGAAGGCTCAACCGGTCGCTCTAGGTCGAGACGTTTGCGCACCGCGCGCGTCGTGGACAGCAACTCGTCGGTTATAGAGAGATCGAATGTCGTCACGCTATGCCTCCCAACATAAAAGTTCCATCGTTTCACGGGAGGCTCGCACAGGCGACGGCATTATGGAATACGAACTTTCAATATCGGATTTGTCCCTTCCGCTGATTGCGGGCAAGATGGCCGCACGCCGCCGCAATCGCAAAGGAGCCGATCATGGACGTCGCCTTCACCGCCGAAGACGAAATCTTCCGCGACGAAGCACGAACCTTTTTACGCGACGCGACGCCGCCCGAGCTAAAATACAAGGTCGAGAACGGTATCGCGATGCAGCGCGAGGATGTCGTCGGATGGCATAAGATCCTCTACGAAAAAGGCTGGGTTGCACCAAACTGGCCCAAGGAATATGGCGGCCCGGGCTGGACGCTGACGCAGAAATATATCTTCGACGAGGAACTGGGTTTCGCCGGAGCACCGCGGCTGGTGGTTTTCGGAATCAATATGTGCGGCCCGGTCTTGATCGGGTTTGGCTCCGAAGAACAACGGAAACGCTTCCTACCACCGATGTTGTCTTCCGAGCATGTCTGGTGCCAAGGCTATTCGGAACCAGGCTCCGGCTCCGACCTAGCGTCATTGCAAACCCGCGCGGTCCGCGATGGCGATCACTGGGTGATCAACGGAACCAAGACCTGGACAACCAAGGCGCATTGGGCGGATTGGTGCTTCATGCTGGTGCGGACATCGAGCGAGGGGAAGAAGCAGGAAGGTATCACCTTCGTCCTCGTCGACCTCAAATCGCCCGGCATCGAAATTCGGCCGATCTACCTGATGGACGGATTACATGAAACGAACATGGTGTTCTTTACCGATGTCCGCGTACCGGTGGAAAACACGGTCGGTGAAATCGATAAGGGTTGGTCGATTGGCAAATATCTATTGGCCCATGAGCGCATGTCCGGTGGGTCGCTCGGTACGCACAAAACCTTGCTACGCCAACTCAAACAAATCGCCACCGATGACGAGGTCAGTTGCGGACGGCCGCTGGCTGAGGATCCCGATTTCGCGCGCGAGATTGCGAAAATCGAGATCGAAATGCGGACGTTGGAAGCCTTCAACCTGCGCGCGCTCGACAAACTTTCCAAACGCGGTGAGTTGGGCGGGCAAGCGCTTGGCGTCGAGGCAAACATATTCAAGATCCGCAACACCGAGATCCATCAGCGTTTGACCGAACTCAAGATGAAAGCTGTCGGCTATTATGCCAATCCCTACCTGCTTTCAGCGCTCAGCCATGGTTGGAACGAACCGCCGATCGGGGCCGAATACGCCAACGGCGTAACGCCCGGCTATTTGCATTTCCGCAAGGTTTCGATTTATTCCGGTTCTAATGAAATACAACACAACATCATCGCCAAGGCACAGCTTGGGCTTTAAGGGAAATTGGTATGGATGGGTTTTGTTTCTGGCCATACCATATTGATAAAACATAATCTTTTGACTTGCGCTAGAAGGCTTGGCGGCGCAGTCTCGCGCGAAATCGAGGGTCATTTTCTGGAGGACCGATGGAGGCCGTGATCGAGCGGCCACGGCATGACAGCTGGATTATAGGGCTGATCAGTACGGGGCATTTTCTAAGTCATTTTTATTATCTGGCATTGCCGGCGACGTTCCTTTTCCTCAAGGACGAATTCGGTGTCAGCTATGCCGAACTTGGCCTGGCCATGACCGCATATAGCTTGCTCGGCGGATTAGTGCAGGCACCGGTCGGCTTTATGGTTGATCATTTTGGCCCGCGTCGCGTTCTTCTCGTCGGGCTTGGGTTGAATGCCACCGCCGTTGTGCTCATTGGCTATGCCGACGCCTATTGGGTATTGCTCGTCCTGGCCGTAATCGCCGGCCTGGGCAACAGTGTGTTTCATCCCGCGGATTACTCGATTTTGTCCGGCTCCATCAGCGAGGGAAAGCTCGGACGCGCCTTCTCGATTCATACCTTCTCCGGTTTCCTCGGCGGTGCCTGCGCGCCCCTCACCATGCTGGCGATTGCCGAATTCAGCGACTGGCGGACCGCCTTCATCGCCACCGGCCTTGTTGGGGTCGCGGTCTGGGCGGTGATGCTGCTGCGCAGCGGGATGTTCGTTGGCGAGACCGGAAGCACCGAAAAAACCGCCCCGAACGGCACGACGGACAAGCGCGGTCTGCGCTTGCTCATGACCGCGCCGGTCCTCCTGTTTCTCAGTTTCTTTATTTTCTACGGCATGGCCAGCGGCGGCTTGGTCGCCTTTACCGCCAGCAGCCTGATCAACCTGCATGGTCTCAGCGTCGATTTGGCGAATACCGCCTTAACCGGCCACTTATTCGGCGTGGTGGGTGGTATCTTTTTCGCCGGTTTCATTGTCGACCGCTTTTACCGGCACGGCATCACCGCGGCCGGCGCCATGATCCTGGCAACCGCATTCGTGCTATTCCCACTGATCGCCGGGCTCCCTCATATCGCGCTTATCGTGATCATGATTGTCGTCGGGATCGGTCTCGGCCTCGTCTTGCCACCGCGCGATTTGATGGTTCGCGAAATGACCCCTCCCGGTCAGATCGGGAAAGTTTTTGGCTTCGTTTTCGTAGGCTTCGCCGTCGGCTCAGGAATTACGCCGTTGTTTTTCGGCTGGCTACTCGATTCGGGCATGCCAGAAATGGTGTTCGTCATCGCCGCATTTTTCATGGCGATTGCGCTCTGCTCGATCATCGCCGCGCGGAAACTGTCACAACGGTTTTAAGCGACCTGTTCGGCCGTCGGCGCTTCGCCCGCCAGGGTCGTACGCCGCATATCCCGTGGCTGGTCGACCGGGAACGCGCGGGCGCGGTGCATCGTTTGGCGATTGTCCCACATCACCAGATCGCCGACGCGCCAATTATGGGCATAGACGAACTGTGGCTGGGTCGCATGCTCGATAAGGTCGCGCAGGAAAAGACGCGCCTCCGGGTCCGGCCATCCGGCGATGCCGCCGGCATGCGAAGCAAGGTATAGCGACTTGCGCCCTGTGACGGGGTGTGTCCGCACCAAGGTCTGGCGGACCGGCGCGAAACGCTCGCGCTCCTCGTCGGTCAGGTCAAAAAAGCCGCATTGCTGGCGTGAATAGATCTGCGAATGCTCGCAGACGAGGCCTTCGACTTCCGCCTTGGTCTCGTCGTCCAGTGCATCATAAGCCGCCCGCATGTCGGCGAATTCGGTATTGCCGCCCTTCGACGGTACCTTGAGCGCATGCAAAAGAGAATACTTCGCCGGTATCTTCTTGAACGAGCTGTCGGAATGCCAGAGCCGGTTGCCAATGGCGAACAACCGCCGCCGGTCGTCGCGCGCCATGGGCTGGTTATGTTTATCGAGGTTTGAAACATCGGCGAACGTGGGCGGCAGGCGGAAATCGTCCTCCGCGCGCAAGCTTGCCTTTGAAGGGGGTTCGATCTCACCAAGCCCGAGCGTGAAGGCAAGCTGCTGTTCATCGGTAACCTTCTGATCGCGGAACGTCAGCACGGCGTATTCGTCCATGCCGGCATGAATCGCGGCCGCATCTTCCGCCGATAGCGGCTTGGCCATATCGAAATCTTCCACCTCACCCGCGAAACAAGGGCCTACTTGGCGTATCTTGATCGGCATTTCTGCTGCCTCCGTCCAGTCGTGATGGTCAATCTTAGAACTCCGGACACCATCATGAAAAGCCGCAGCCTGTATAAGCCGCCGAGACGATGGTGTAAGCTTGCTCGGCACGCGCCTTTACCGCGAAAGAAACCACCATGTTCGACACGTTGATTCCAACAACCCTGGTCGGCAGCTACCCGCAACCCGCCTGGTTGGTGGATAAGGAGAAATTGCTCGGCAGCGGCCCGCCGCGGGTGCGCATGCGCGACGTCTGGCGTGTCTCCGAAGACCTGCTGGAGGAAGCGCAGGACGACGCGACACTCACAGCACTGCATGATCAGGAACGGGCCGGAATCGATATCGTCAGCGATGGCGAGATCCGGCGTGAGAGCTATTTCAACCGCTTCGCCAATGCGCTCGACGGGATCGACCTCGAAACCCCCGGCATCGTGCCCAGCCGTAACGGGAGGCCGACGCAAGTGCCCCGCGTGGTCGGCCCGATCCGGCGCTGCAAACCGGTACAAGTCCGCGACGTGGCATTCCTGCGCGCGCAAACGGACCAGCCCATCAAGATCACGATTCCCGGCGCCTTCACAATGGCGAAACTGGCGCTCGATGAGCATTACAGCGACCAGGAAGCCCTCATCATGGCTTACGCGGACGCCTTGAACGAAGAAGTCCGGGAACTAAAGGACGCCGGGGCCGATGTCATCCAGATCGACGAACCCTATATGCAGGCCAATCCAATCGAGGCCGAAAAATTTGGCGTCGCCGCGATTGATCGCGCGCTCGACGGTATCGAAGGACCCACGGTCGTGCATCTCTGTTTCGGCTATGCCTATGTCGTCAAAGGGAAAAAGCCCGAAGGATATTCGTTCCTGCCGCAGCTCGACGCTTGCCGTGCCGATGCGATATCCATCGAGGCGGCACAACCGAAACTCGACCCAGTGATACTGGAAAAACTGCCGAGCAAGAAGGTCCTGTTCGGTGTCATCGATCTCGGCACGGAAGACGTGGAGACACCGGAGCTTGTCGCCGAGCGGCTGCGCGGCGCCCTGAAGCACATACCGGCCGAACGCCTCATCGCCGCGCCCGACTGCGGCATGAAATACCTGCCGCGAGACGTCGCCTTCGGCAAACTGCAAGCCCTGGTGCAAGGCGCGGCAATCATACGCAACGAAATCAATTAGGATAACTAAGACTATGGGAATGGAAATCGAGATCCCCGCCGCCGACGGCAATTTTTTCGCCGCTTACCTGGCGCTGCCCAAGAAAACACCGGCACCCGGCATTGTCGTCCTGCCGGAGGTATTTAACACCAACCGGCACATCCGCTCGGTCGCCGACGGCTATGCCGAGGAAGGCTTCGTCGCACTGGCGCCCGATGTCTATTGGCGTCAGGAAGCAGGCTGCTACCTGCCCTATACCGACGAAGGCCGGGCCAAGGCACAGGCGTTGCGGGCGCAAATGGATACCGATCAGTTTGCCAGCGATCTTGGCGATACGGTGGCCGAGTTGAAAGAGCATGATGCCTGCACCGGCAAGGTCGGGGTGATGGGTTTCTGTCTTGGCGGCAAGTTCACTTACCTTTCAAGCGTCCGCCATGCGATCGACGCGGCGGTGAGCTATTACGGCGTGCAAATCCATGAGCATCTCGATGAAGCCGACGCCCTGAAATGCCCGCTGATCATGAACTTCGCCGAGAACGACCCGCATGTCCCTGCGGATACCGTCGAAGCGATCCGCGCCCGGATGGGCGATTTCGACAATGTCGACATCCACGTCTATCCCGGCACGGAACACGGCTTCAACCGCTACGGCTACGATCCCTACAACGAAGCGCAAGCGGCCATCGCACGGGAGCGCACGCTGGCGCATTTCCGCAAACATCTGGGCGCTTGAGGGCCAGTTTGAAACGCGCGGCTTAACGGAATCACCAATTTCGTAAAGGGGAAGACGCGTGTCCGGCGTCCATGCCATTCAGACATGCAGGCCTCACCGCCGCGACGCGAAGAATTCGCCTTAAATGGGCACAAAGAAGCATCTGTAGCTAATTGTCGTATCCGGGAACGTTATTGCTGGCGGCTCTAATTAGATACTACTTGTTCAATGGAGAAGTATTTTTTTCGG
>JAJFJC010000444.1 GCA_021774385.1 Alphaproteobacteria bacterium | reverse complement strand
CGTCGAGCATCCGATCAACGACGGCGGCATTCGAGAGGGCGACCGTCGCCGCTGCCGTCGCCGCTGCTTCACGTTCAGTTTTGTTTCCAAGTAAACGAAGGACTTCGTCGCCGAGAGAGTTTGCGTCGTGAATAACAATGGTCGCCTTGGCGGCGTTGAGCTGTTCGGCGACAGTTTTGAAGTTTGCCATGTCCGGCCCATGCAAGATTGAGCAATGGAGTTGCGCGGCTTCGAGAGGGTTGTGCCCGCCATGAGCATTCATCGTACCGCCGATAAAGGCGATATCGGTGAGCCTATAGAACAACCCGAGTTCACCCAAAGTATCCGCGATATAAATTTCGTCATCCAAATCGAGGGGTCTTTCTCCCGCGCGGCGGCAGACGCGGTAACCCGCCGCCTTGATATTCTTCTCGATGGATATTCCTCGGTTGGGATGCCGCGGGACAATTATCGTCAATAGGTCTGGGTGTGTCTCGCGAACCTTGCGATGCGCTTCCATAGCCAGAACTTCTTCGCCGGGATGCGTGCTCGCGGCGAGCCATATCGGGCGGTCTTTTATGACCTTGGAAAGGGTTGCCAACTCGGTTTCATCCATGGGAAGAGCGGCTGCGGAGAATTTCAGGTTCCCAACGCATTTTACCGGATCCGCGCCAAGCGCACGGAACCGATTTGCTTCTTCCTCCGTTTGTGTCAGACAGAGCCTGAACTCGCCGATAATGTCGCCTATAAAGCCCGGTACGAACCGCCAGTTCGCCGCCGATTTACGAGAAATCCTTCCATTAGCGAGCACCGTCGGGATATTTCGCTCGGTCGTTTCGGTGATTAGGTTGGGCCAAAATTCCGACTCGATCCAGATCGCCAGGTTGGGCTCCCAATGATCGAGAAACCGTCGGACCCATTGCAACTGATCCACGGGTACGAATTGATGAAAGCTTCGGGGCGGTAGGCGTTCCTCCAACAGTTTCGCGGAGGTGACGGTACCGGTTGTGATCAAAACATGAAGGTCGATTCGTGCCCGCAGCATTTTCGTTATCAAGGAAAGCGCCGATTGAGATTCACCGACGCTGGCCGCGTGTACCCAGGCAAGAGGCCCCCCTGGTCTCGGACGGGATGCGATTCCGCGGCGCTCGGAAATTCGGTTCGGATCTTCCTTTCCCGCCGCAAGCCGTTTTTGCATATACAGATTGATGAGTGGCGTGCCGAGGCCCGTTAATCCACGATACAGTGCGAGCCCGGCCATATTCTCAATGCCCCACGGAGGCGGAATCGAGTTCGGCGGCCGCTGGTTTAACCTCCCGGGCGCCGACCAGCCTGTCCGCTCGTTCCGTTATCTCATTAAGGCCGGCCTCGATCTGCTCCCGTTTGATCGCGATGACGTCCGGTCCGGCGTCCTTCGGCACATGAATCGGTTTGCCCCAAATGAAAACTCCACGCGAAAACGGCAGAGGTAAAAAAAATCGATCCCAGCTCCCGAATACAACGCCACGCGAAGCTGAAAAGGTGACTGGAAAGACGGGCAGGTTTGAAATTCGCGCTAATGCGGCGACCCCTTCGCTGGCGCGCATGCGTGGCCCGCGTGGCCCGTCCGGCGTAATGCCGACGATGCCGTTATTGCGCAAGACCCGAACCAGGTTACGGATCGCGCTCGCCCCCCCTTTGGAGGTTGAGCCCGCAATCGTGACGATGTCGAAATGCAGGACGGTGCGGGCGATGAGTTGACCATCCGGATGAGACGAAATCAACATGCTGACGGTACCGCGGCCGGGCAGGGAGTAGGGAATCATCAGGAGCCGGCCATGCCAAAACGCCAAAATAAAAGGTTTTTTCGCGGTTGCGAGCGCAACCGGTTCGGCCTCGTCTATGAGTTTCCAATTTCCGGTCCAATAGACCAACCGGATATATTGGGCGATGAGCCAGCACAGAGATGATTGTACCCGTGGATGTCGCATTATGGGTCGGAGGGAACGCATGATTTCACATCTGCGCGCGGGCGACGGTTTCGCCGGCCTGGTTCGTTTCGCTGTCGCTTGAAAATTGCAATTTGCTGAGTTCCGCGTACAGGCCTTCGCGTGCTAGCAATTCAGCATGGGTTCCCTGTTCGACGATCTGTCCTGCGTCCAATACATAAATGACGTCGGCGTCGATTATGGTGGAAAGTCGGTGCGCGATGACGAGTGTCGTACGGCCCGTCATCAATCGCTTCAAGGCATCCTGGACAAGGCGCTCCGACTGTGTATCCAGCGAGGATGTAGCTTCATCAAGGAGCAGTATTGGCGCGTCCCGCAACATGGCTCTAGCGATGGAAAGCCGCTGTCTCTGACCGCCGGAAAGGCGTAAACCGCCTTCACCGATCATGGTGTCGTAACCGTCGGGAAGTTCGGTGATAAATTCATGCGCCGCAGCGGCTTTCGCGGCGGCGACGATCGCCGCTTCGTCCGCGTTCGGATCGCCATAGGCGATATTGTCCCGTGCCGTCGAATTGAACAGCCCCGTTTCCTGACTGACGAGGGCGATTGACATTCTTAGCGATTCAATTGTGATGTCGCGGATATTTTGCCCATCGATGGATACCGATCCATCGGAAACATCGTGAAACCGCGGTAGAAGGTTCAGGATCGTCGATTTACCGGCGCCCGAGGGACCGACCAGCGCAATCTTCTGGCCTGGCCGGGCTGAAATCGAAACGTTCCGCAACGCGGAAACGTCCTCGGTATAGGCGAAGGAAACATTATCGTATTCGATCGCGCCGCTGGTGACCGCTAACGGTTTTGCGTTCGGACGGTCGACGATGGTTGGCCGATAATCGATCATCGTGAAGATACGTTGCGCCGCCGCGAGGCCTTCCTGCAAACTGGCATTCAAACTTGCCAGGCTGCGGATCGGCTGAAACGCCATGACCAGGGCTGTCAGAAACGCAATCAGCTTTCCAACCGTCGTTTCGCCATGCAGTACCTGATAGCCGCCATAAAATAGCACGGCGGCGATCGCTAACCCGCCGAGGCTTTCCATGATTGGGTAAGACCGGGCGCGGACCTGCGCGGCCTTGAGAATGAAGCGGTAGATCGATTCGAACATACCGTCGGCGCGGCCTTGTTCGTGTGCCTCCATGCCATACGCCTTAACCTGCCGTACGCCCTTGAAGACATCATCCAGCAATGCCGTAAGTACGCCGAGCTCGGCCTGGGTTTCCGCGGAAACGCGCCGCAGTCGCCGGCCGATATAAATGATGGGTAGGAGGCTGACGGGGAAAACGACAAAAGCCATCGAGGCCAAGACCCAGTGTGTGTAAAACATCACGCCGACCAGGACGACAACCGTCAGCAGGTCGCGTACCGAGCCGGTAACGGTCTTGATAACGGCTTCGCGCAGGAAATTTACATCGTTCGTAAATCGGGAAATCAACTTGCCGGTCGCATCGCCCTGCAGGAACGCGAGATCGGCGCCGACGATTCGTTCGAACATTTGGCTCTGAAGCGTCGTGACGACGCGCAATCCGACCCGGTTCATCAATACGGTTTGGCCGTAACTGCCGAACCCCTTGATGATCGAAATAGCCAAAAAAGCCAGGGGAATAAGCCACACAAGCTGCTCGTCGCCGGTCACCAACACGCGGTCGAGCGCGGGTTCGATCAGACGCGCCTGACCGCCCGCGGCGGCGGCGACAATGACCATGCAAACGACCGCAAGCAGGATCGCACCGAGATGATGACGCACGTAATCGCGCCAGATACGCCGCGCGAGCTTTCGCGTCGGCTCATCAAGCCGTAGTGTTTTCCGATTGCTTTTCCGTTCTGCCAATTTTAGGCCGTCTCCCGGGAATTCGCGGACATATAACACGCTCCGTGACAAGCGGCCAATTGCCTGTTAGCGGCCGCTCGGGACCTTGCTATACCCCAGGCTGCGTAGGCATTCGTCATAAATTCTCTGGCGGTAGCGTTTTGCATCACGACGCGCCATTTCTACGTCCAGCCCAACCGGCGCACCGTAGCCGCGACCGCCACGCGGATTAGTATCCAAAAGGAATTCCCGTTCCGCGCGGCGATTGGCGTCCGCGCGGCATACCGCCAGATCGGATGGTTTTGGCCCGGTACCGCTGGCTGGTTGATTCCAGCGCGCCTTTTCCGGCGTCGTGCAGCCGGTCGCGAAAAATATGAGAGCAAGTATCGATATTCCCTTAGCCGCGATATTCATCGAATTGCCCTTTCCGCGCTCTGATTTTTCATTTTGTAGAATTGGTGCCAACCCTGATATAAGCACTCCCATGAACGTGCAAACCTTTATCGGTATTCGAATTACCACCCCGGCCCTTCCAAGGGATTGGCCGGTTCATATTCGTATTGCTGAATCAAAGTTTGAGGTTGCACGTTATGTCTGCGCACACATCTGAAGAAAATATCGCCTGTTTTTCTGTTTCGGCCGATGCGGGACCAGGCGTTTTACCACGTATCCTGGACTATTTCGCGAAGCGTGGGCTGGTCCCCTATTATCTGAAATCGGAACGATCCGGGGACGGACTCGCCGTCGAAATTCATGTGACCGATATGGAGATGGCGCAAGCGCGCTATATCGCACGGTGCCTGGAGCGAATTTTCGAGATCCATCGCGTTCTCGTATCGGAGAAACGCTACGCCGACGTGGCGTGACGCGATATAATCGGCACCGATGGGTTATTTGGATCATATCCGCGCGTGCAACAACGCCGATCTTGGTCGGTTTCGGCCGTTTCTTGTCGCCGGCCGGCGTGTCGGCTGGCTGAAGGAAGCGTTCGCGGCGCGTTTGTTGGCCTGGCCAGACGTGTTTAGCGTCGATGCGAAGGGCGTAGCACTCGTTCCGTCGCATGATGAATTCGTATCGCGCAGCGCGGCCTTGGGAATACCACTGCAAACGCTTGCCGACGCGGGGGAAATCGATGGTTGGCGCGGGGAACTCTACCCCATCATGGCGAATTGGGGCGATCCACCCTTGTTGCAAATGGAACGCGCGGCATGCCCTCATTTTGGTGTTCGGGCCTGGGGTGTGCACATGAATGGTTTCGTTCGACGGCCGGACGGATTGCATTTATGGGTTGCCTATCGGGCCAAGGACAAACCGACTTACCCTGGTATGCTCGACAATACGGTCGCTGGTGGGCAGCCGATTGGCATTACGCCGCGTGACAATCTGATCAAGGAATCCGCGGAAGAGGCGGGAATCCCAAAAACCTTGTCGGGACAAGCCGTTTCGGTCGGTGTCATCAGCTACTGCCATCAAACCGCAGCCGGTGTGAAGCCCGATCAAATGTTTTGTTACGATTTGGAAATCCCGGATGACTTTACGCCGGTCAACCAAGATGGCGAGATCGAACATTTCGAGCTATGGCCTTTGAATGAGGTCGCGGCCCGGGTACGGAACAGTTTTGACTTTAAGTTCAATTGCAATCTCGCGATTATCGATTTTCTCGTCCGGCATGGCTATATCACGCCTGAAAATGAACCCGATTATGTTGCCATTGTTCTCGGTCTACGCCGGGCGAATTAAGGTCTTTGGAGGATAGTCGCGCGCCGGTATTTCTACTGCCGTAAGATCAAAGTGCCATTTTCAACGCGGTAGCTCGTCAGCCGTTCGAGAAAAGACATGCCGAGCAGGGAATCATTCAAAGGCGCGCCGTTGACCGACCCCGCAACGTTGGGAATAACTATGGTGCCGACGCGGATTGTACCCAGTTTTATCGGTGCGCCCTTGATAATGCCGTTTGCCGTTTGGTAGCGCCGCGAAAAATCAAGCTGGTCAAGATTAAGTCCGATCCGCTTCGCATCTCGTGGCGACAGGACGACATCGCTTGCACCCGTATCGACAAGAAACCGCACCGGTATGTCATTAACTAAGGTTTCGATAATGAAAGAACCATTGGTGTTGGCTCGAAATTGAACTTCGCCGCCAGCCACTTGAATGCCGGCACCGGGAATCAGTTCTCCAAGGACTCGGTTTTTTATGCTGTTCAGCTCAAACCGGTATGCGTATCCCAATACGGCTATTCCGGCGATGCCAATCCAAATCAAGGCGTGTTGGACAGTTTGACGGGCTCGAAGTCCTCTATGGAAGGCACCGCTAGCGATAAGGACCAAGAAACCAAGGAGATAGATCAAGTGTGCCCAGGAATCGTGTTCCTTCAGCGCATCTGGAAATCGCCAGGCCAAGAGAGCGATCAGGGCGCCGGTTGAAATGCCCACCAGCAGGAATAGGGGCAGGCGGCTCCGTGCCTTCGGGCTCGCGCGCCATGGTTCTTGTGGCCGGTTCATGTTTTCTTATGAGGTGTGTGGAAAACGTCCATAAGACCGCCGGCTATTCCACAATTCGATAGCGCACAATTCGGTCAGTATAGGTATCCGAGAACCAGACGGTTGTACCGTCAATGGCAATACCTTCTGGCCGGTCGAACCGGCCCGGCCCCTTTCCGTTGCCGCCGATCGTCAGGATGATTTTCTTGTCCGCGCCAAGCACCTTGATGCGATGCGTGTATTTGTCGGCGACGTAAAGCCTGGCCCACCTATCGAATGCGAGGTATCGAGGACCGTCGAACGCGTAGCCGCCGCCGCCGATCGTCCTGCGTACATTTAAATCCGCCGTCAGCTCGACGAGCCGGTCGTTGTCGGCGTCAGCGACCCAAACCGTACCCTCTGGCGATGCGGCGACATCGTGCGGCGCGGAAAACCCACCCGCTTCCGCCACGGATCGACCGTCTTCGAATGCTTCAATGTTTCCCGTACTGGCGCCTGTCGCATAGATGCGGCCATTGGGATGCGCCATTACTCCTTCCGGACGACGGAATTTGCCGCGGAGTTCACCAATCAAGTTCCCTGTGGCACCGTTTACCGCGTAGATCGCTATCCGGCTGTTGTTGGTATCCGCGACAAGCAATCGTCCCGTGGCATCAAATGCGACATCGTGCGGCGCGCCGATTTCGTTTTCGCCAAATGTTCCAAGGAGTGCGAGTGAGGCGGGATCGAGCACCGCGATACGGTCATGGTTGACGTCGGCCACATAGAGAAACTTGCGATCCGGGGATAGCACCAAATCATGGGGATGCGCGTAGATTGAAGGCGATGCTTGGATAAATTCCAAGTCGAAGGCAATGACGGGGCTGGAGGCGAGCACCATGGCCGTAGCCAATAGATTCCGCAGCATTGTCATCTTCGCAAAATTTAAAATGGCGCCGCCCCTTCTATTGTGCAGCGTTGCATTAACCGGCGAAGAGGGAGTGCATAATCATTCGTTGCCTTGTGCTGCACTGCGCAATTGTCCCACATCAACAAATCGCCAACGCGCCATTCGTGTCGATACAGGAACGCTGTCTTCGCCAGATGCGCGAATAGTGTTTCCAAAAGCGTGTCGCTTTCTTGTTTTGGCAATCCGACAATTCGATGTGTGTACCCTTCACAAATGAATAGGCACTTTCGCCCCGTAACGGGATGAATGCGAACGATGGGATGGATCGCGTCCGACGGGTATTTCTTCAGCTCTTCCTCGCTCAGAACGGGGCGCAAACCGAATTCGCGTGCCTTTTTATTCCACATATAGCGATACCCGTTCGCAGCGCGGAGTCCGTCTAGCCGCTGCTTCATGTCTTCACTGAGTGAATCATATGCTGCGCTAGCGCTGGAAAATTGGGTGTCGCCGAATGCCCGGCCATCCCGCATCGGCACTTCGATCGCATTTAACAATGTAATCTTGCTTGGTGATTCCAGATAACACAGATCGGAATGCCAATAGCGCCCGGCATCGTGTGAACCGACGGGCTTACCATCCACGGTGATGTTGGAAACCCAAAAAATTTCCGGTGCTTCTTCATTGGTGGCTTCAGCCCGGACGTTGATTTGCGGACGCCCAAACCGGTGCGAGAAGTTGGCCAATTGCACGGGCGTTAGGGTGTTGTCTCGAATCACGACAACCGCATGACGGTAAAGCGCCGCCTCGATCTCGGCGAAGCAGGCATCGTCTAGATTTTGCGTAAGGTCGAGACCCAATATCTCGGCGCCGACCGGCCCCGGTTCGGCGCGAATGGCAAGTTTGGTATCCGTGGCGCCCACGACGTTCTCCAATTCGTGCCGGCTGCCAATTGACCGGCGGCATTCCTCTAACTCGTATTACACCTCTTGTCTTATTTGGTCGCCCTTGGCTGCATTTCCCGGGCTTTCGCCTCAATTGCGGGAACCAGCGAGGCAATCAAATCCTCGTCGACATCCGCGGCGACGCCTGGATAGCCGGCGGCCGCGATCATCTGTGTAAGCTTCCGCGCCTTGAATACGTCCAAGGTCCATTCAAGCGGGTCGTTGATCAGCGTCTTATCGAAATAGATCCGGTGATTTTTGTTCCGAGGCCCATAGTGATAGTGCGGCGCTTCGCGGAAACAATCGAATGCCAGGACTTCAGTCTCTTCGGCATAAGAGGCTGTTGGCGTGCCCGCCAGGTCGGTCAGGACATGGATCGCAAGACCGCCATCCGCCCCTAAGGTACGCATTTCGAGACCAAAGCGGATTATTCCCGCTTCGAACATGTCCGTGCCGCGATTGTGTTTCACCAGCCGCCGACCATTGATAAATTTCTCACGCGCGATGGCGTCGACCTGATCCAGATTCTGCGCCACAAGCTGAGTATCGACAGAGTCGGCAATCGCGTCGAAGCCAGCGGCGGTGAGCATTTCAGGTAGATGGTTACGGAGTTGTTTGATGCTCCAACCGATCGGGTTGCCGTCGACGATTGGATCCATCCGACAGATTTTGCCTTTCCCGTCCGGTGCATAGGTATAGCTGCGCTCAATATCGAAGCATGTAAACCGTAGCAACACCGTGCTCTCGCCATCCACGTCACCTTCGATATCGATAATGACACCTTGATCGGCGTGACTGTGAATATTGGCGTCCCATTGCTCCTGCCGTACGGAAATTGTGATGGCTCCAGAGTCGATCTTCGTAGGACCTTTTTTCATCGTACCTCCCGGTGTTAGGCGTGCCGCAAACAAAGTCTGCTATGAATAACACTAACAATGGTGCTGCATCGCAATCAACCAAATGCCAACGGTGCGAAATTACCAAACATAACTTTCTCATAGGCTTTAACCATTGTTGACTGACTGCTGATTGAACTGTCTACTCGAAATTGTTGCTGGGGCTGCCTTGGCAACCCAAACAAAAAATAACGGGAGGACATCATGAAACGCTATTTGGTCGGCGCTGTTGCCGCCGTGGCCATCACTGTTGCCGGTGCCGCGCATGCGCAAACGGTTATCAAGTTGCAGACGGCGAATGCCGCCGGCAGCTTTTCGCTAAACTATCTAAACAAAAACTGGGTGCCGAAGCTCGAGGCCATGACTTATGGCAATCTCAAAATCGATATCCGCCCGAGTAAGTCGGTCGTGCCGCACCGGGAAACGCCGCAAGCCGTTGCCGCCGGCATCCTGCAAGGCGATCTGAACGCCGTTGCCTACTTCGCGGGACGGGATCCCGTATTCGGTATCCTTGGCGATTTGATTGCCGGTTATGATACGCCGGCGCAGAAACAGATGTTCTTCCGTTTCGGTGGCGGTAACGAAGTTTTGCAGAAGGCTTGGGACAAGCATTTCCCTGGTAAAATGCATGTCGTCGGTGCCGGACCGTTCGCAAAGGAAGCGTTTGTTTCGACCACACCGATCAGGACCGTGGCCGAATTCAAGGGCTTGAAGCTGCGTTCTCCGGAAGGCATGGCCGCCGAAGTGTTCCGCCGTGTTGGTGCCGCACCAACTTCAATTCCCTTCCCGGAATTGTATACAGCGCTTGAAAAGAAAGTCGTGGATGCCGCTGACGCCAGCTCTTACACGAACAACCATGCGCTCGGCTTCAACAAGATCGCCAAATATCCGCTCTATCCGGGCATTCACTCCATGGCGGTTCTGCAGTTCGTGATCAACCAGAAAGTCTGGGACAAAATTGGGGCGAATGGGCAAGCCGCGCTTGAGACTTGGTACTACGCCGCGTGGACCGACATGACCCGTGCGACCGATCTGCAAGACCGTAAACTGGTAGCCGCGGATCGTGCCGGCACCGGTACGAAAGGCATTACGATCATCGACTGGGCTCAAGAAGAGCGCGACAAGTTCCGTCAAATTGCACGGGGCGCCTGGGAAGATGTTGGCAAGCAAAGCCCGCTCGCCAAAGACGCTTACGATGCGCATATCGCGTTCATGAAAACGATGGGCCTGCTGAAATAGCACCCTATCTGCAATACACTTGAAGACGCCGTGACGAGCACTGCTCGTCACGGCATTTCTTAGTTGGAGCCCAGCCCATGAATGCGCTGATTCGCGCGGTGGACCGCATCAACCAGTATGTCGGTCTGTCCGTCACCCATCTCTATTTTATTTGCGCGACCATAACGGTTTACGAAGTTGCCATGCGGTATTTCTTTAATGCGCCCACGCAATGGGCGTTTGAAGTCGTGATGGTGGTTTGTGGGTCGGCTTGGGCTCTTTCCGGTCCCTACATTACGATGCGCCGTGCCCATATCGCGATTACGGTTGTCTACGAACACGTCCAAGGCGGTGCGAAATGGTGGCTCGATCTGATTATCCTCCTGGTCAGTATTGCCGCGATGTTTACGTTTGCCTATGCGCTGTGGGACCCGATGGTACACGCGATTTCAGGACTGGAGCGTAGCGGCACATCCTTCAATTCGCCCGAACCTCTAATACTCAAGACGTTGCTTTTCGTGGGAGCGGCGCTTTATGCGGTGCAATTGGTCGTCAATTTGATCAAACATTTGACCGGGCACGGTGTCCCGAAGTCGACTGAGCTTCCCGGAGACTGACGGACATGGACATTCAATCGGCAACATTCATCATCGTCGGGTCGATGATCGCCCTGATGATGGTCGGCATCCCGCTCGGCATTGTGACGCTCACCGTTTCGATCGGAACCGCACTGGCGTATTTCGGTATTCCTGGCTTGTTCCTGGTCGCGAGTAACGCGCAAGGATTGCTTGAGGCCTATCCGCTTGTGGCGGTGCCATTGTTCGTTCTCATGGCGAATATTTTGGAGCGGTCCGGCGTAGCGGAAGATTTATTCGACGCCATGTCGATCATTGCCGGCCGCCTGCGTGGTGGCGTTGCGGTACAGACAACACTGGTCGCGGTTCTTATGGCGGCGATGACCGGAATCATGGGCGGTGAGATTGTTATGCTCGGCCTGATCGCGCTGCCGCAGATGCTGCGCCTCGGTTACGATAAGCGATTGGCGATGGGAACGATCTGCGCCGGTGGTTCTCTGGCGACGCTGATACCGCCATCGGTGATCATGATCATCTACGGCTTGACCGCGAACGTATCGATTTCCGATCTTTTCCTCGGCGGTTTCCTGCCTGGATTGCTGCTGGCGAGCCTCTACATCACCTACATTATGATCCGTTGCCAAATCCAACCGCATCTGGCGCCTATCCCGGAAGAAGGGTTGGTCAAGATGAGTGGGGCGGAGAAGACCGCCAAGATGAAGGGGCTTATCCTGCCGATGCTGCTCATCATCTGGGTGCTTGGCAGTATTTATGGCGGTATCGCCACCGTGACCGAAGCCGCCGCTGTTGGCGTATTCGGCGCCATGGTTGCGTCCTACGCCCGCAAGAAACTGACCTGGGAGATGCTCCAGGAAGCCCTGCGTAAAACCATGATCACCGTTGGTACGATTATTTGGTTGGTCTTGGGCGCTGTCAGCTTCGTTGGGATCTACAACGTCATCGGCGGCAATGAATTCGTTCAGGGCCTCCTGCAGGGGCTCGATTTGCCCCCGCTTGGCGTGATTTTCGTGATCATGGGCATTCTGATCGTTCTCGGTACCTTCATGGAGTGGATCGCGATCGCCTATATCACGGTGCCGATTTTCGCCCCGGTCGTGGTGGCGCTTGGCTTCGATCCGATCTGGTTCGGTGTCCTGTTCGTCATGAACATCCAGATCTACTTCCTGTCGCCCCCGTTCGGGCCGGCTTGCTTCTGGCTGAAGAGTGTGGCGCCGCCGGAAATTACCCTGCAGGAGATCTTCATGGCCGTACTGCCATTTATCGGCCTGCAGATTATCGGTTTGACCCTGGTGATGATTTTCCCGGAGATCGTGATGTATTTACCGAATACCCTAGGCGGATAGATCGAAAAGGATCTCTTTAAGCCGAAATGCGATTACCTTTCGAAGCCTGGCTAGACGATCTGATTAAACAACTCGGTCTCGCCTCGGGAGAGACGATTGAGGTTCTCGAGCAGGTAGTCGATCACGTTTTCTTCGTACTTGCGGGTCTCGCCGCCCGTGTGCGGCGTCAAAACGACATTTTCCATCGACCAAAGCGGTGAGCTTTCGGCTAGCGGTTCCTCTACCGTAACGTCGATCCCCGCGCCGGCGATTGCATTGTTCCGCATGGCGTCGATCAAAGCCTGTTGATCGACACAACCGCCCCGCGCGACATTGACCAAAAACGAGGAAGGTTTCATCGCGGCAAGCGCCTCGCCGTCGACGACATTGCGCGTTTCTTCCGTCAAAGGGCAGGTCAGCACAGCAACATCCGCGCGCGGTAGGAGTTCCTTGAACGCGGCCGAGGGATGCAACTCGTCAACATGCGCAACCGGGGTGCTTGTGTCCCTTTTCAGACCGATCACATTCATGTCGAAGGCCTTCGCCAGTTTGGCGAGGCGGCCACCGATCTTGCCGAGCCCGAAAATCAGCATCGTCTTACCAGGCAATTCGTCCTCCCGTTGCGTCAGGTCGGATATCATGCCGCGCCAATGCGCCTTTTTCTGGTTATCGCGTCCAATATGAATTTGGCGGGTCAGGGCCAGCAGTAGGGCCATGGCGTGATCGCTGACGGCGTTGACGTTGCAGCCACTGGCGTTGCAAAGCCGGACACCCTTGGCCTTGACTGCATCGAGATCGAAGGGGTCGTAACCGGCGGCGCAGACCTGAATGAACTTGAGCTTATCGGCATCCGGCAGTAAATCATTATTCCAGTAACCGGACAGCACCATGACATCACCGTCGCCAATTCGGTCGCGCATTTCCTCCCGTGTCCAGGTTTGAAAGTTCTTAATCCCGGTGTCGCGGCGGTCAAGCGCAGCGGCAAGCTGATAAGCAGGGTGGGCGAAATGGATGGTGATCTCGTTCAAGTTCATTTTAATCTCTCGGTCGGTTTAATCTGGCGGCGTCGGGTCGCAGCTTAGACCACGAACTAACCCTCGGCGAGGGCTCAATGGCGATTTCGAAGCGGGCATATCCGAACCACGGCTTCTATGTCCGGACAAATTTCTTCATACTATTGGCGCGCCCTATGCCAGAAGGCGCTATCGGTTCTAGTTAAAATGGCGCGCTTCCGAAGGGTGGACGGACGCTATCGACGAGCTATTTAAAATTTACGGCCCTCGATACCGCACCTATGTGACCGTGACGGGTATGCTGGCCGCGTTCACGATGGTTATCGCCAGTACGATCGTGAATGTCGCCGTACCCGATGTCATTGGCGCCTTTGGCGTCAGCCAGAGCGAAGTGCAATTGATGGCGACCGCCTTCAACATCGCCATGACCACGGGGCAGCTTCTCAACGCCTGGACGGTATCGGTGTTTGGTCAACGCCATGGCTACGCCGCGACGCTAGTCCTTTTCACGATCGGCAGCGTGATCGCCGGCGCGGCCGATACCTTCGATATGATCGTCATCGGCCGGGTTTTGCAGGGCGCCGCCGCCGGCATTATCCAGCCATTGATCATGGTGACCTTGTTCAGGGTGTTTCCCGAAGGAAAGCGTGGTCAGGCGCTGGGCCTTTATGCGATGGGGTTGGTTTTCGCCGCGTCGGTCGGCCCGGTATTCGGCGGTTTGGCGATCGAGGCGTTCGATTGGCGCGCCATCTTCTTCATGCCGTTGGCGCTGGTCGCGGTCTGCGTGCCGCTCGGGCTAATGTTCATGCCGTCGGAACGCGGTGTAACGTCGGTCGCGTTCGACTGGCTTGGTTACGGGCTGATCGTGATATCGATGTATTGCCTGATCACGGCAATTTCGAACGGGCACCGCGACGGTTGGGTTTCCGATTACATTGTCGGCTTGTTCGTCGTCGCCTTTCTGAGTGCGGTCGGATTCCTGTTGTCGCAACGCCGCGAGGCGGCCTCCCTGCTGGATCTCAGCCTGTTTCGCAGTAAGATGTTTACGCTCGCGGTTCTCGTGACCGCGCTGTCGGCCGTCGGCAACTTCGCCACCGTCTACGCGATTCCGGTGGCCGCTCAGTTGGTCCAAAACATGACGCCGCTCGATGCGGGCTTGGCGCTGATGCCGGCCATGATGGTCGCGGTCATCATTATGCCGATCAGCGGCCGGCTCTCCGATAGGATTGCGCCACACAAGGCATTGATCTTCGGCCTGACCTTCCTCGCTTTCGGGGCGTTGCCGTTCGCCTTCGCCGATGCCAACACGTCATTCCTGAAGATCGTCGCTTACGGGCTTGTAGGACGCTGGGCGACCGCCTTCGTGCAGCCCTTCATAATGAACACGGCGCTAAAAACCCTGCCGCCGGAAAAGCTCAACTCGGGCGGCGGCACGGTTAATTTTTGCCGTCACCTCGCTGGCTCGATCGGCACCAATATCTGGGTCGTCTTCGTCGATTGGCGCATCGAATTCCATAGCGATCAGCTATCGTCGATCCAGACCGACCAAAGCGCCGCCAGCGCCAGTCTGCTGCGCGGCGTCGCGCAAATTTATCGTGAGGCCGGGGTGCCGGAAAATATCCACCAGTCGGGTGGATTGCACTATCTCGGCCAAATGATCGAAGCCCAGGCGACCGCGCTCAGTTTTCAGGATGGGTTTTGGGTCCTTTTCTTCTCCTACCTGCTCGGCATCATTCCGGCGATCTTGCTCGGCATCGAGTACAACCGACGGAACAAGAAGTAAGCTTCTTGTATGCCCCAATTATACCACGGGTTCGTGCGATTCTACACGGGTGGCGCGCCGAGCGTCGCTGGCCCGCTGGTCTATTCCACCGTCGTCCCCAACCACGCAACCATAATCTTCAAAGGCGCCGTCCGGGGTGATGTAGCCTTCCTTCAGGTCGCACTGGATTTCTTCATAGCGCCGCGTCCAAGGGTCACCGAAGCCGGAACCGCCGGCGAGTTGTAAATCGGCTCTCTGATCCGTCGCGGTCAACCGGGTCAATGCGCCGACGCCAAGATCCGTCGTCACGCCGTCGCCATCCGTTATCGATGCCTTTCCCGAACGACCTGGTTTGCCGCCGAATAAGCCGGCCATCGGCGCTTTCACACCGTTGGGGTAGAGGCCGACTTGGCAGGGCTCCTTGTTATCGTACAGTTTTCGCGTCGCGACGATTTGCGCCAACCCGCCGCGTTTGCGGCCAGGGCCCCCGCTATCGGGCAAGAAGGCTTTCTCGACAACGACAACCGGCACCCGTGTTTCGAACAGTTCCACCGAGGTGTTCGCCGCGCTGGTGGGATAGAGCAGCGCGGATTTACCATCGCCCTGACCCGAAGCACCTTGGCCGCCGCCCTGGAACAGGTGGTCGCTGTAATATTCGCCATTCGCGCCGTTGCCGTGGAAGAGGGCGCTGGAGGGGATGCCGGTAAAGCCTTGCACCTTATTCGGTGCGGCGTCGGCGAGCGCGCCGAAAACGTTGGGCGCGATGTACCAGCCGGTTCGGACCCGGGTATCGACGGCCTTCGGTTTTTCGCAATTGAAAATACTGGCGCGCGGCGCGGTGACCGACATCGGGCGGTAGCATCCCGCGTTGCCCGGCACATCCGGCGTGAGAATGCATTTCAGCGGATAGGTCGCGTGCGCCATGGTGTAGCTGAGGGTGCAATTGCTGCCCCCGCGGTCGGTCTGCGGTGGTGCGCCCTCGAAATCGACGGCGATTTCGTCACCTTGGACGGAGACCCGGATTGGGTAGGTCATGATCTCATCGATGCCGTCGCCCTGAACGACATGTTCATAGACGCCATCCGGCAGATCGCGGATAGCACTGCGCATTGCGCCTTCGGCACGGTTCTGAACGACGGTGGCCAACGCCTCGAGGTCGTGCATGCCGTACTCTTCCACGAACTCGTTCAAGCGTTTGGCGCCGGTTACGCCGGCGGCCACCAGTGCGTGAACGTCGCCCAGCACTTGGTCGGGGCGGCGGATATTTTCACCCAGGAGCTGGAACAAATCCTCATTCGCCACACCTGCCTTGAACAGTTTCATCGGCGGGATTTGAATGCCTTCGTCGTAAATTTCCCGTGCGTTCAACTTGTCGGTCGTCCCGCCGATATCGGCGACATGACCGACGATGCCGACGAAGGCGACGATGCGCCTTTCGCGAAAGACCGGCACGGCGATGGCGATATCGTAGAGATGGCCGGCGCACAGCCACGGGTCGTTGGTTATCAGCACATCGCCCTCGACCAGCGTTTGCGGCGGATGGCGCTCGATCATGGCATTGACGGCGATCGGCAGCGTCAGATTAAAGACCGGCATGGCGCGTGGCGAATGGGCGATTTGGTTGCCCTTGGCATCCAAAATTTCACAGGCGAAATCCTGTGCCTCGCCGATGATAAGCGAGAACGCGGTACGGATCACCGTGTGCCAACATTCCTCGGTAATATTGACGAGCCGGCTCCACATGATTTCGAGACCGATTGGATCGGACTCGATCCGGGCAATGGCGTCGTCCAGCGCGGTATCCGAAGCGACGACAATGCCAGCGGTCTTCATTGGGTCGAGGCGGAGGCGCAGGTTGAACGCCTCATCGACCGTAACTTCGCCATCCGCCGGCACGATCGTTGTCGCTTCGCGTTCTTCTATCACCGCCGGTCCGCGTACCGTGTCGCCTACGCGCATCGCATAACGGTCATAGACCGCCGCTTCGATCATACCGCCCGCTTCCGGCGAATAGAGGGGACGCGTGCCCTTTTTCGCCGACTTGGCGCTCTTGGTTTCCAACTGTGTCGATAAACGCGGTGTCGGACCGGTGCAGCGAATACGCCAGTTTATGATTTCGATCCGGGCGCCGTCGTAAAGATGGGTGAAGAGGCGCGCATATTCCTGTTCGAAGGTTGCGGTTAGCGAGTCGACCATAGCGGAATCCAGCGCGCGCGCGGGGAGTGACACGGTGATCTCGTGCATTTGACCTTGCAGGCGCATCTCGGCAAATCGGGCCACCGTGACGCCTTCTTCATCGCCGCCCGCGGCCCGCAGGCGTTCGAGGCATTCGCTTTCCATTTCCGCCAACATTGTGTTGGCGGCGCCGAAATCGGCACCTTCGAGCGTCATGGGTAGGGAACGGGAGATTTCATACCCAATCGGCGCGGTGAGAAAGCCAAGCGCGGAGGCAGCGCCGGATGCGGGGGGAACGATCACGTCGTTCACGCCGAGCTTGCGCGCGACCCGAGCCGCATGTAGCGGCCCAGCACCGCCCATCGCAACCATTGCGAAGCGTCGTGGATCACTTCCTTTTTCGACGATGTGAACCCGCGCCGCGCCGGCCATATTTTCCGCGACAAGGTCAATGATGCCCCACGCGGCGTCCAGGGCCGAAAGCTTCATCGGCGCCGCGATTTTCTCAATCGCGCGGGCCGCCGCCGCGCGATCGAGCGTCATGCGGCCACCGAGAAAATAATCCGCGTCGAGATAGCCCAGTAGCAGGTTTGCATCGGTGACGGTTGGTGCGCCGCCGCCGAGACCATAACAGGCCGGGCCAGGATCGGCGCCCGCGCTATCGGGGCCGACCTTGAGCAGCCCCAGCGAATCCACCCGTGCGATCGAACCGCCGCCCGCGCCGATTTCGATCATGTCGATGACCGGCGCGCGGACCGGAAGGCCGCTGCCCTTCTTAAAGCGATGGACGCGGCCGGCCTCGAGCATTGCCGCGATATCCGGTTTCGCGTCTTGAATCAGGCAAGCCTTCGCGGTCGTGCCGCCCATATCGAAGGACAGGATATCGCGGTGGCCAATCGCGTCGCCGATGAAGGCGGTGGCTTGCGCGCCGCCGGCCGGGCCGGATTCGAGAAACCGAATTGGGAAGGCCGTTGCGGTTTCCGGCGCGGTCAACCCACCCGACGATTGCATCAGGTGGAATCGCCCGGTGAACCCGTTGTCGAGGAACGCGGTCTGGAGCTTATCGACATACTGCGTCATCAGTGGTTGCACGTAGGCATTGGCAACGGTTGTCGACGAGCGTTCGAATTCCTTTAGCGCGGGGTCCACGTCGCTCGAAATCGAAACGGCGATATTCGGAAATTTCGCAGCAATTAAATCCTTTACCTGCCGCTCGTGTCCGGGGTTCTGGTAGGCGTGCAGAAAACATACCGCGATGGCGTCGGCGCCGTCCTCGACAAGGCTTTGAACCGCGGCAAGCACCTGAT
>JAJFJC010000443.1 GCA_021774385.1 Alphaproteobacteria bacterium | reverse complement strand
CGCATGCGTCACAGTCGGCCCCTGGGTCTCCCTGGTCGCTTCGCAAGGGCATGGCTACGCACTTTCCGACAGCGCGGGTAAATACCGCTATGTATGGGATCAGGTGACCATGATCGAAGCGCAGTCCAAGGGTTTATCCTACCACGAGGCCGGCAAGCGTTTGACCAGCCCCGGAGGCGCCGAACACGACTTCATTGCGCGGCAGGGAAACAAATGGAAATCCATGAGTCGTCCCGACAGGAATAAGGCCCTGGCCGACGAAGGGATGGCCGCACTTCTCCGATACCCCGTCGCTGACTTTTTACAGGCGCTATACCGCTCGCAATCGCAATTTTTCTTTGGTGGCGGCGCGGGAAATTGGCACAATTTATTTGATATCGGCGCGCAATCGGCTTCCGCTGCCTGGTTTACCAACGCGCAAGACGATCTTTGGGCGCTTTTGAAGAATTTACTCGGTGGACTGCCGCCCCTCGGCCTGGCGTTTAGTGCGATGACGATTGGGTTTGCTATTGCGGCACGCGGGCTCGGCTTGTTGGGGCTAATCGCTTTTTTAAACAAAGAACAGCGTGGGCTTCTTTTCCTCATTGTCGGTTTCGTTGCCTATTTCGCATTTATTCACATTTTTGTCGGTAACTCCCGCTACCGTGTTTCCATCGAACCCATGCTAATGTTGCTAATGATCGGCGGCTTCGACAGCGTCGGTCGACTGTTTCGACGCACCACGTAACGGCCGCTTGGAAATTTCAACGTAAAGCGAGCAATTGCCGTGACCGTACGAACCTGATATTCCGGCGCGATGCACATCCTCGACATTGATCGATTGTCCCAAGACACCGGCACGCTGGCAGCCTCCTTCGCGGCGGCGGCGCCCTTTCCGCATATCGTTATCGACGATTTTCTGGAAATGGAGGCTTGTAATGCTCTTTTGGCGGAATTCGAGAGCCCGACGGAAAACGGTGGATGGGGTCATTATGTGCACTATAACGAGCGCAAGCTGGGCGCCACGCAGCTCGATCAAATGGGCCCACGGACACAAGAAATTATTCGCGCGTTATCCGAACCCAATTTCCTTCAATGGCTCGAGAAAGTTACCGGAATCGGCAGCTTGATTCCCGACCCAGACCTCGACGGCGGCGGTTTGCACAAGATCGAACGTGGCGGATTTCTAAACGTCCATGTCGATTTTCTTGCCCATACGACACATCGCAATTGGAGCCGACAGCTCAATCTACTGCTCTATTTAAATCGGAATTGGGAGGACCGTTACGGCGGCGCGCTGGAGCTGTGGGATCAAAACATGGCGGAGAAAGTCCGTTCCGTGCCCCCCCTCTTCAACCGCTGCGTCATTTTTCATACCGCTCCCGGTTCCTATCATGGGCACCCAACGCCATTAGCGTGCCCGGAGGAAATGAGCCGAAGATCCCTGGCACTCTATTATTTTCGCGATGAAGGAAAACCGCAGCGGTTGCGTCCAACGCATTACCGTGCCCGGCCAGACGACCCTTTTTGGAAACACGGTCTCGTCGCAGCGGATCGTTTGGCGCTACGGGCCTATTCATTTCTGAAACGCTATGCGGGTCTTGGCGACAATACGATCCAGCGAATCCTCAAGCGCTTTTAGACTGAACCTTGTCGACCGCACGTGCCCGAATATCTGAGTGCTCGTAAGCGGTGCCCAATAACGTCTCAAGCGTGGGACGGGCCTGGACAACGAAAAATATTTGATACGAAAACATTGTTTTCCAAAGCCGGATCAGCGCTTGATTAATCCAAAGCAATCCCTTGCTAACACCATTGTCCCCAAAAGCGAGCGGGAAGGGCACCGGAATTCCGATGGTTTCCGTGACATCGAAGCCGGCCTGTTCGAATAGCCGCCGCAATGTTGCGAAGGTAAACAGCCGGGTGTGCGTAATATCGAGTATGCCCCGTTTGCCATAATTGAATTGGCCAAACAGATGCAGGAACCGGGTAAGGACAAACGATACATTTCCCGTACTGACGATCAGTCTGGTGTCCGGCGAAGCTGCGGAAGATTGCCGCAGCATATCGATGAAATCTTCAGGCGACAGTAGATGCTCGATCACGTCGAGCATCAGCACACTATCAAAATCCGTCACCTCAACCGGCAAGGTATTTGCGTTTAAATCATGATCAATAAAGCCGTCGAGCTCGATATCATCGCCAAGCGGAAACATGTCGACGCCCGTCACGACAGCGCCTCTCTCCTGGCGCAATAACGCGCCCATGTAACCGCCCGCACAGCCGAGATCGAGCACACGAGCACCCTGTGAAACGCGGGCTAAAGCTTCGGTATGAGGGCTGCGATATCCCCGCTTGATTTCGTAATGCGCGTTTTCAATTTCCGCTGGGCGGCAATCAAACTTGCGGTCGTATAATAAGCTTAGCTCCTGCGCTCGGGATACAAGCACGGCCTTAACCACATCCCAGGCATATTTCAGCCCATCGACGTGACAAATTTCGTCGCCGTAATAAGTCGGAATCGGCAATTCTCGAATACGAAGGCCGGCGAACACGAATTGTATGATTATTTCCGTATCAAAATGAAAAACGTTGGTGTTGAGATGGAACGGGATTTTTCTCAAAGCGACCACCGAATAAATCCGATAGCCGGAATGAAACTCCGTCAGGTCCGTTCGCAACATACGGTTCTCGAACCAACTGAGAATTTTATTGCCGATAAATTTGTAGTACGGCATCCCGCCGCGCAGCGCCGCACCGCGTGCCATCATACGGGAACCGAAAACCGCATCGGCATCGCCGTCAGATAGGGGCTTCACGAGCTCCGGCAAACATTCCGGCGCATATTGACCATCGCCATGGACGAGCGCGACAAAATCGAAACACTGTTCGATGGCAAAGTGATAGCCAATTTTTTGATTACCGCCATATCCTTGATTGACCGGATTGTAGAGAACATGAAGATCGAACGGTAAATCTTCCGCGTGCTTGACCGCGTGGCCCCGCTCGAAGGTGCTGTCCTTCGAGGAGTCATCGATGATCAAAACTTCGACATGATAGGTTTCCGCAAGCGCATGCGGAATCCGCCGCAAGACATCCTCGATCGTCCGCTCGGCGTTATACGCGACGATGAAAACCAGAAGGCGTTGTTTTTGGCCGGTCATGGCGCAATCAATACTCTTTTGTGCGAATGGAACAAGAGGTGACGATGACACCTATTTCACGGCGTGGCATAGTGCGCCGCCACGGAACGTGGGCACCATGTATTTCTCTGGATTTTGAGACACATCATGCAAGTTGGTCCGGATACCTTGACGACGAATCACAGCAGTCGTTCTCGCCTTTTTGTGATCGTTTTCTGCCTGGCTTTCATGGTTCGGCTGTTAAATATCGCAGCCCTTCCCACCGAAACCAGTGCGTTGTTGCAAGGAGATTCATCGCTTTATTGGAGTGGTGCGGCTGTTTTGCTCGAACATGGCTCATTCTCGAAAGCGGGAGAAGGCCGGGTCCTGCCGCAAACGGAACGCGTCCCTGGATATTTTATTTTTCTCGCAGGCATCCAGGCATTGTTTGGCACGTCGCTACTCGTCGCTTTGATCGTCCAATCGGCTTTAGATTCTTTGACGTGCCTCTTAATCGCCGGATTGGCGTCACAGCTCGCCTCACAACTCGCGTTTCCCGCAGGCATCCTAGCGGCACTTTCGCCAAACTTAGTCATTCATAGCGGCACGATACTCAGTGATACGCTATTCCTATTCTTCTTTACGGTCATGTTAGTGGCAAGCTCCCGTTTCCTAATACATGCCGAAATGCGATGGGCGGCTTTGGCGGGTTTGGCGCTTGGGCTCTCAATTTTAACCCGGCCAGTCGCCCAGCTGCTTCCATTCCTAATGGTGCCGGCGGCAATCATCTTGCCTCTAAGGTACCGTCGCGGCGCCCGCGCAACGGCATTGATCACGATCGTGTTTCTGGCTGGCGCGATCCTACCACTCACGCCGCTGATCCATCGCAACTACACAGAATTTGCCACGCTTACGCTAACGAGCCAGACCGGTGCGCACCTTGCTGGGTGGGTTGCCCCCTTAGTGCGTCGCGCGAGCGACGGTACGCCACGCGAAAAAGGCGCTTACGATCTGAACGCCGAAGCACAAGCGCACTTAAAATCCAACAGTGTGCAGCTTGAAGAACTTAATCCATTCGAACACAGCCAAATGCTGTCACGGATTGGCCTTAACGATATCGCTCGCCATCGGCCATCCGCGATAGCAAGGGCTTGGGTTTATGGTGCAACGATTAATCTAGCGGCTCCGTCGGTTTCGATCGACAGCCGGGTCCGAAATTTACCGCATCCAAGTTTTGACGGAACCCCGGGAGACAGCCTGTATAAACAAACCTTCAATTTCCTTTCCGGTTCCTCTATTTCCTACCTTGCGATCATGGGAAGCGGTATTGCGCTTTCGGTAATTTTTCTATGTTTGCAAGGTTATGGCTTCTTCATATTGATACGAATTTCGCCGTGGGCGGCCCTCTTCGCGGCACTCGGAGTTGGCTATTTCCTTGCCATCAATGGACCGATCGGATCGCCCAAGTACCGTTTGCCGTTTGAACCTATTTTGATTGTGTTGAGCGCGTTAGCTCTCGTCAATATGTTCAACCGTGCTGCGCGGCGTTAGGTTTCGACATCACACTTTGCCATAGTTCAGCGAGATCCGCCGCGCGATGTTGCGGCTTGCACAATTTTTCGATGCGGGCCTGTCCGCATTCACCCATGGCGCGTGACCGTTCACGATCATCGGCCAGCGTCGCTATATCGTTAGCCAGGGCCGGAGCATCAAATGCGTCATGCAAAATACCGGTTTCGCCATGACGCACAAACCCATCCCAGCGCCCGAGCGTGACAACGGGTTTTGCCATAGCCAATGCTTCGATGATATCGCGCCCCCATGGATTAGCCTCCCGCGTTGGTTTTATAAGCGCATCGGACGAGGCTAAAACGCGCTCCGGTTCCTCAACATGACCAAGAAATGAAAACATATCCGCGACACCACACGCGGCGGCATAATCGCCCAACGATCCACCAGCACGGGCGACTTGGCCGATCTTGCCTGGGAGGCTCCGTGGCAATTGCATATTTCCAGCAACGATAAACAAAACGTTCCGCTGGCCGGATTTTTCGAATTCAACGGCCAAATCAACGAGTCGGTCTAAACCCCTATTCCAGGAGAAATTACTCAAACAAGCAATTTTATACCGTCCCTCACAATCAAACTTCTCGAGACTCAAAGGTTCGGTTTCGGGCAGACCCGCGGC
>JAJFJC010000442.1 GCA_021774385.1 Alphaproteobacteria bacterium | reverse complement strand
CGCATTCAACGCCCGGATCGGATTATATATAGTCCGGTTCGGGGCGCCGAGCGGATGACTTCCTGGCGGTGCGTTGAATTGGATGTATTGAATTCATAGGGGTGCCGTGGTCGATATTTCTCAACCCGATGTTATCGCTGGCGTGGGCTTTATTCTGTTGTGGGTGGGTTACACCTACTTCGCCGAACACAGCCAGGCGGCGCGTGGCAATCTGATCGATGGCATGGCGTTGCGGCGGCAAGAATGGATGCATGCAATGCTGCATCGGGACAATCGCATGGTTGATATTCAGATCGTGAATGCCTTGCTTCGATCGGGCCGTTTCTTCGCATCCACGGCTATTTTGATTATTGCGGGATTGCTTGCCGTTCTCGGCGCGCGGGATCAGGCAATCGCGCTTGTCATGGATTTGCCCTTTACGGTGTCCACGTCGCGGCAGATATGGGAAGCTAAAGTCTTATTCATGATTTTGGTTTTTATTTATGCGTTCTTTAAATTTGTTTGGTCGATGCGGCAGTATACCTACTGCTCTATTTTGATTGGTGCGGCGCCCTCGGCGGCGGATTTGCCGGGTGATTTCGAATCAATCGGGGTGTCAATCGCGAAGCTTACCTCGTTGGCCGCGAAACATACCAACCGGGGGATCAGGGCGTATTATTTTGGTCTCGCCGGCTTGGGCTGGTTTGTCCATCCGTGGCTATTGTTGGCTGCGGCGCTTTGGGTTGTGTTGGTGTTGTATAGAAGAGAGTTCCGGTCAAGGACGATGCGCTTGATTCAACCTGTGGCACCGGACGGGTAGCGTTCGCATGACGTTGATTTTGATTGGAGTTCGATTCATTGTTTCCGGTCGATAATCTTCTTTTGTCCGTCGACGAAATGTATCGTGCCGATCATTTCGCGATTGCGGCTGGCATATCTAGCGAAACGCTTATGGAGAATGCTGGTGCATCCATCGTCTCCGAGATTGCAGCGCGTTGGTCTCCACGTCGTGTCGCGGTTCTGTGCGGCCCCGGGAACAATGGTGGTGACGGTTTTGTTGTCGCGAGACTTCTAGCACGAAATGGTTGGACGGTCCGCGTGGGCCTGCTGGGCGCGGTCGACGCGCTATCGGGTGATGCGAAAATCAATGCCGGGCGCTGGACCGGGGCGGTGGAGCCTCTCAATTCCGCTATTCTTGATGATACTGATCTTGTCGTCGACGCCCTCTTTGGTGCCGGTCTAACACGCGAGATTTCGGGCACGGTTCTCGAAACCATTGCCGCGGTTGGCGATCGTCCGGTGGTTGCCGTCGACGTGCCCAGTGGTGTGCATGGTGATAGCGGCCAAATTCTGGGCCACGCAATGCGCGCGGATCTCACCGTCACGTTTTTCCGACGCAAGCCAGGGCACCTGTTGCTGCCTGGCCGCGCTTATTGCGGCGATACCGTGGTCATGGATATTGGGATTCCGGGCAAAGCGTTGGAGAATATTGCACCCGCGCAGGCGGTAAACGACCCTGCTTTGTGGCTGGCGCGCTTTCCGTGGCCGCGTCTGGAGGTGCATAAATACAGCCGCGGTCATGCGGTCGTGACCGGCGGTCGGCATATGACGGGGGCGGCCAGGCTTGCGACGAAAGCGGCGCAGAGAATAGGCGCCGGTCTGGTTACCGCGCTTGTGCCGAGCGAAGCGTTTGTCGTTTATAAGATCACGCTGTTGTCCGCGCTGGTAACATCGTTTTTAGACACCGCCGGGTTCGCGGAGGCTGTTGGCGAACCACGCGTGACATCTTGCTTGGTTGGTCCCGGCAACGGTGTGTTGGGAGCTACGCGCGAACGGGTTCTCGCGGCGCTTCGCACCGAAAAACCCGTGGTTCTCGACGCCGATGCATTGACCGTATTCGACGAATCCGGCGATCTATTGTTTGAAACGATTCGCGGACCCTGCGTATTGACCCCGCATGATGGCGAATTTTCGCGGCTTTTCGACACTTCCGGCGATAAACTCACGCGCGTTCGAAGAGCCGCGTTGAAGAGCGGCGCTGTCGTTGTTCTCAAGGGGCCGGATACGGTCATTGCCGCGCCGGACGGACGTGCGGTAATCAATGACAACGCACCGGCGGATTTGGCGACGGGCGGTTCCGGGGATGTGTTGGCGGGGATGATTACGGGTTTGATGGCGCAAGGGATGGATGCGTTTGGTTCGGCTTGTGCCGCGGTATGGATTCACGGCGCGAGCGCGGCCTTGTTTGGGCCTGGACTTGTCGCCGAAGATATAATCGACACAATGCCTGCGATATTACAACAGCTCAAAAACGTGGAAGAAACAAAGCATCATGAGTGAATCGAGCTCGTTATTTAAGCGCCTTTTGGGGGCGTGGCACGACATCGCCGATTCGGTGACGTCAAACGCCAAGATCTCCACGGATTTGTCCTCTCAAGACGATGCGGACAGCTTGCGTGAGCAAATGGCGGCATGCTTGGAAGCTCGTGGCGGCGAGGTGTCCGCGCGGGCCCGCGCAGCCGCGTTAGGGCGGACCTATCTCGAATTGGAGCCGGAAGGCCGGCAGAAATTCCTGCGTATTCTGGCCGACGGGTTCGGTCCGGATGCCGAATCCATCGATGCGGCCATGGCGTTGGTCCAGGCGGCGGCTCCCGAAGCACGTGCCGAAACCCAGGAGAAACTCAGGCAAGCACTCGAGCCGCCGCGTTTGCGGCTCCTGACGCAATTCAACGGCCTGCCGGAGGGCGTAAAGTTCCTGGTCGATTTACGTTCTGATTTAATGGAGCTTTCGGATGGGCCGGAGCTTAAAGCGCTAAACGCCGATTTGCGCTCGCTCTTGGCGTCTTGGTTCGATGTCGGTTTCCTGGAACTTCGACGAATTACCTGGGATTCTCCAGCGTCTCTTCTGGAGAAGCTTATCGCGTACGAAGCTGTTCATGAAATTCGCAGTTGGGATGATTTAAAGAACAGATTGGAAGCCGATCGGCGGTTGTTCGCCTTTTTCCATCCCCGAATGCCGGATGAACCGCTAATCTTCGTGCAGGTTGCGCTCGTGAACGGCTTGGCTGGGAATGTGAACGCCTTGCTTGACGAATCCGCGCCCGTGAACGATCCCTCTGAAGCGGATACCGCGATCTTCTATTCTATCACGAATGCTCAAAAAGGGCTGGCCGGCATCAGCTTTGGTGGATTTCTCATCAAACGAGTCGTGGATGAATTGCAGGTGGAGTTCGCGAAGTTAAAAACCTTTTCGACACTTTCTCCGATTCCCGGTTTCGCGAGATGGGTAACGCGATCGCTTGGAGAAGGGTCGCTGCCGATAAATGATGAAGATCATGGCGCGTTGGCGGAAATATTGGGCGCGGAGGATGGGCAAACCGGTCTGGAGACGCTGTTCGACGATACAAACTGGACGGCGGATGAAGAAAAATTGGCCGCCCTTGAACCTGTCCTGACCAAATTATGCGCCCGCTATATACTTCGTGAAAAGAATTCGCGGGGAAGGGCGCGCGATCCTGTTGCACACTTTCATCTCACCAACGGTGCGCAAGTCGAGCGCTTGAACTGGCTTGCCGATGCATCGGTGCAAGGATTATCTCAGTCGGCGGGAATGATGGTGAACTATCTGTACAATCTCTCAAAGATCGAAGCGAACCATGAGCGCTATACGGGAGATGGGAAGGTGTCCGCCTCGACCATGGTTAACCGATTGTTAAAGAAATAGAGCTAAAGTTTTTGTGACGGCAAGAAGTGAACCTTAAAGAATGTTCGAAAAATGAACGTATTATGGCCAGGGTGGAATGCTAGCGGGACATATTTTTAGCCAAGCTTATAGCGAAGTTAAATAAAAGAAATTAGTTTTAATGTTACGGTTTGTATAAATTATTCTATATTTTAAACACATTAGAAATTTCAGATATTAATCTATAATATGTTGATAAAAAACAGTAATTATAAAACATAAGGGATTTTATTAGTCCGTTTTACGGTTCTTCCTTTGACTGATAATAAGGAATTCCATAATTCCGAAGTTCAAGGAAGTGTCTAAAAAGTAAATAAAATTATATCTAATTCAAATAAAAAAGTGTGTAATAGTTAACAATATTTTAATCGTTGAATTTTATACTTGATTTCGCGTTAAAGATTGGATTACTATTCGGAATAGGGGCTAATTGATTGTGATGTATCATGAGCATGCAAGATAGTTTTCTCTTTGATGGTATTACGCGACTTCGGCGTCGGAAGGATACCGTTGCTGTCGGTGCCAAGTTTGAGCGTGTTCATCCTGATAGAACCGTTGAAACCGCCAAGGTTCTTTCAGTTCTAAAGGACCCGCTGGGTATTCCTCACGTCCGGTATGCGGTAACGATCAAGAAGCCATTGCGCACGAATTCCTTTCGAGAGGGCCCTCGTTTGCTGGCACTAGAAGCGTTTTCGCAGGCCTACAGGATGCGCACGACCTGATAAAATTCGATTTCGGTCACCGCGAGCGATAATTACCGCAGGGTTTGCTTGACCGGGTACCTCCCTATTCTTATACAGGAACGCCTTCGGCGAGGCGCCATTGGCGGTGTCAACGCGCGGGCGTGGCGGAATTGGTAGACGCGCCAGATTTAGGATCTGGTGGAGAAATCCGTGGGGGTTCAAGTCCCTCCGCCCGCACCAACGCGTTGGACTATTTTTTATCGGGCGGCGTGTCGCCCCAAACTTCGTGAAGCGGGCAGGTATCCATGCAGGTAGTCGAGACAAAGAACGAAGGCCTAAGCCGTGAGTACACCATAACGCTTCTCGCTTCCGAGATTGCCGAGAAGGTTAACTTTCGGCTCGAGGATATGCGCAAAACGGCCAATATACCTGGTTTTCGACCAGGTAAAGTGCCGGTTGCACTTATGAAGCAGAGGTTTGGCCAGTCGATTATGGGCGAAGTGCTGGAACAGGCCGTCAGCGAATCCTCGCGGCAGGCAATTGAAGACAATACGCTGCGGCCGGCGATGCAGCCGAGCATTGAAGTTACCAAGTTCGAGGAGGGCCAGGACCTCGAATACAAAATGGCCGTCGAGGTCATGCCGGTAATTGAGCCGATGGATTTCTCCAAAATCGAAGTCGAGCGCTTGGTCGCGAAGGCTGACGACAAGGAAGTCGATGAGACAATTGAGAGACTGGCGCAGCAATACCGTCAATCGGAACCGATAAAACGCGCCCGCAAGTCGCGAAAAGGCGATGTGTTGGTAATCGATTTCAAGGGAATGGTTGACGGCGAGGCATTTGAGGGCGGGTCCGCCGAAGGTCATCATCTTGAGTTGGGATCGAACCAGTTCATTCCGGGATTCGAGGATCAGCTGATCGGCGCCAAGCCGGGCGAAAGCCTCTCGGTGCCGGTATCCTTTCCTGATGACTATGGGGCCGAAAGCCTGGCTGGGAAAGACGCGGTTTTCGATGTCGAGGTGAAGGAAATTCGAGTGATGGCCGAATCGGTCGTCGATGACGAATTCGCCAAGACGCTTGGACAGGAATCCTTGGAGGAATTGCGCAAATCGATCTCCGGTCGTTTGGAGCAGGATTATGCGTCGCTCTCGCGGGAGCGTTTGAAGCGTGATTTGCTTGACATTCTTGAAAAGGAACATGAATTCGAAGTACCACCCGGTATGGTCGAGGCTGAATTTGACTCGATTTGGGCGCAGTATGAGGAAACCCGGAACGAACAGGGTGCTGCTCCAGCCGAAGACGAGGATGAAGGTAAGAGCGACGATGAACTAAAAGAAGAATATCGCAAAATTAGCGGGCGTCGCGTGCAGTTGGGACTGCTGCTTACCGAGGTTGGTACGGTCAATAAAGTCGAGGTGTCGGCCGAGGAAGTAAATCGGGCGCTGATGACGGAAGCGCAAAAATATCCGGGACGGGAAAAAGAATTTATTGAGATGTACCGCAATAGCCCGGAAGCCATGTCGACCATGCGGGCACCGATCTTCGAGGAGAAAGTCGTCGATTTCATCTTGGAACTGGCGAACGTCGCCGAGCGCGAGGTTGGTATCGAGGAACTGATGCAGGTTCCTGGAACGGACGACGCGGAAGAAGAGACAAAAGAGACTAAGAAAAAGGCCGCGCCGAAAAAGAAAGCGGCTAAGCCAAAGCGCAAGAAGGCAGCCGCTAAACCCGAAGATTCGGCGGCGGATGAAGGTTAATTGTCACGTGACCTTTCTTCGCGAATCAGTGAAGTTTGTAATTCGTGGCACGTGACGCCACATACTCGGTTCAGTATCACTCAAGCGCCGGTCCTTTGGCCGACGCCAATAGTCGATGGCAGGTAATGACGGATCAGATAGAAACACAAATGAACGCGCTTGTTCCGATGGTCGTCGAGCAGACCAATCGCGGCGAACGCGCCTACGATATTTATTCACGCCTTCTCAAGGAACGGATCATATTCCTCACCGGTCCGGTCAACGACATGGTTGCCTCACTGGTCAGCGCGCAGCTTTTGTATTTGGAGTCGGAAAATCCAACGAAGGATATTTCCTTCTATATCAATTCACCCGGCGGAATCGTAACGTCTGGATTGTCGATATACGACACGATGCAATACATCAAACCAGACGTGTCGACGGTATGCTTGGGACAGGCCGCGTCGATGGGGTCCTTACTTCTGACGGCGGGGGCGAAAGGAAAGTGTTACTCCTTACCGAATAGCCGTATCATGCTGCACCAACCTTCTGGCGGCTTCCAAGGGCAGGCTACCGACATCGAGATCCATGCTAAGGAAATTCTAGATTTACGCCAAAGACTGAATGAAATTTACGTTAAACACACCGGGCAAGCCATTGAAGAAATAGAAAAATCTCTTGAGCGTGACAATTTCATGAAACCGGAGGATGCGAAGGAATTTGGACTTCTTGACCATGTGGTCGAGACACGTTCAGAAACGAAGGTTGATGAAGGCGAAGCGGACTCCGACGCGTAAACGGATTTTCCTTTGAATGAAATGCTTCGGGCGGCGTGAAATTTGCTTGACGTTCACGGAGGATTAAGACCTCAAGGGTTAATCTGGCCGCGTGGCGTCTTGGGGGCTCCTATGTTATACTTGTTTCGAGTGGTCGACGATGAAATTGGGCGGATGCAATCATCATGAGTAAGTCGGGTTCTGGCGATTCTAAAAATACGCTGTACTGCTCTTTTTGTGGAAAGAGCCAGCATGAAGTAAGGAAACTGATTGCTGGCCCGACGGTGTTCATCTGTGATGAATGCGTCGAGCTTTGCATGGACATTATTAAGGAAGACCACAAATCGACCGTTTCGAAGTCTCAGGATGGCGTTCCGACGCCACGTGAAATTCGTAAGGTGCTGGACGATTATGTGATTGGTCAAAGTTACGCGAAAAAGGTGCTCTCGGTCGCGGTCCATAACCATTATAAGCGTCTGTCTCATAGCGGGAAGAACAACGAGGTCGAGCTCGCCAAGTCGAACATTCTACTAATTGGGCCAACGGGCTGTGGCAAAACCTTGCTTGCGCAGACATTGGCGCGAATTCTTGACGTACCGTTTACGATGGCTGACGCAACGACGCTCACAGAAGCAGGTTATGTCGGCGAAGATGTTGAGAACATCATTCTGAAGCTGCTGCAATCTGCGGACTATAACGTGGAAAGAGCGCAGCGTGGCATCGTCTATATAGACGAAGTCGACAAGATCAGCCGCAAATCAGACAACCCATCCATTACGCGCGACGTATCCGGTGAGGGCGTTCAGCAAGCGTTGCTGAAGATTATGGAGGGTACCGTTGCAAGCGTACCGCCACAG
>JAJFJC010000441.1 GCA_021774385.1 Alphaproteobacteria bacterium | reverse complement strand
TGTCGATGATCGCGGTTGTGCTGGAAAATCAAGCGCACACCGCTCGAATGACTGTTGAGCGAAACCAATTCTTCGATATCTCGCGGGATATGATGTGCATCGCGGGTGCCGATGGTTATTTCAAGACTCTCAACCTTCGTTGGGAGGAGGCCTTGGGCTGGACCATCAAGGAATTGCTGTCCAGACCGTTTGTCGACTTCGTGCATCGCGACGACATTGAGGCGACGAAGGCGTCACTTGAACAACATATCGCGGGGGAGCCGGTCCTCGATTTTCAGAACCGCTACCGTTGTAAGGATGGTTCCTTTCGCTGGCTTGAATGGACCTCCACCGCTGTCGACGACACTTTCTTCGCTGTTGCCCGTGACGTCACAAAGCGAAAAGCGTTGGAAGAGCAACTCAGCCGTGCCCAAAGAATGGAAGCTGTTGGTCAGTTAACCGGCGGCGTCGCACATGATTTCAACAACCTTTTAGCTGTCGTTATCGGCCATGCGGAGATCCTTGAAAATTGGGCGCGTGACGATGAAGGCGCCATTCAGAGCATCGAGGCAATCAAACGCTCTGTAAAGCGCGGTGCATCCTTGACACATCGGCTGTTGGCCTTCTCGCGCAAACAACCTTTGTCGCCCGTTGCCGTGGATACCTACAACCTGATCACCGGACTTGAAGATATGCTTCGGCGTACTTTAGGGGAAACCGTCGACCTCAAGATAGTGGCTGCACCCGACTGCTGGTTGGCGGTGATCGATCCACATCAGTTTGAGGACGCTCTACTTAATTTGGCGCTCAACGCCAGGGACGCGATGCCGAGGGGGGGGACCCTTGCGATCGAAACCGCCAATGTTACCTTCACGGAGGCTTATGCAAAGCAGCATGGTGAACTCACATCGGGGGATTACATTGAGGTTAGGATCGGAGATACAGGCACGGGAATACCGGGTAATGTATTGAATAAGGTGTTTGAACCGTTCTTTACGACCAAGGATGTTGGCAATAGTGGCCTCGGCTTAAGTATGGTCTATGGGTTCGCTAAGCAATCCAAGGGGCACATCACGATCAACAGCGAGGTTGGGGTTGGCACGACGGTTAAAGTCTATTTGCCGCGATCTCGCGAAACCGATTCCCGAGAAGGTATTTCAGAAGAATTCACAATTTATGAGCGTGGCTCGGAACGCATACTTGTCGTTGAAGACGATCCAAACGTACGGGAGATTCCTGTCAACGTGCTCCGGGCGCAGGGTTATCAGGTCGTCGAGGCGGAGAATGGCGCGGAAGCGATAAAACAGCTGAGCGAAAACCAACCCTTCGACCTGTTGTTCACGGATGTGGTCTTGCCCGGCGGTATAAGTGGTGTGGAAATCGCGGGAGAAGCGCGCCGGCTCCAACCAAACATCCAGATTCTTTATACCACGGGTTACGCTGACAGCGCGGTTGTCGAAAGCGGACAGTTGGACTCTGGGGCGGGGCTGCTCAACAAGCCTTACGGCAAAGCGGAATTACTGGAAAAAGTGGGTGCGATCTTTGACCTGAGGGATGGCTGAGCCGTCTTAAAATCCGCGCCGCGAGACGCAATTACGAGATTTTTTTAGTTAACGAACCGCTAACGTCTAGCCGTTAGAACCGGACGGGCTATTCGATTGCTACCTCGTCCTTCCGAAACGGCTTATCTGGAAACGGCATGTTTAGCCTGACGTTCTTGGATTTCATTGGGCACGCGTCCTTCCTGATCACCGCGTTGTCCTTTTATGTCCGCGATATGATGGTGCTGCGCGCGCTTGCTATCGTGAGCGGTCTGATCGGCATGGCCTATAATTATTGGCTGCCCGCAGGACCGTTATGGTTGGTCATATTCTGGCTTTCCGTTTTCATTGCGATCAATCTGATCCGCATCGTCGGTATATTCTTTGAGCGCCGCGCCATCGATTTCTCCGAAGAGGAAGCGGAGCTGCATGAAACGGTATTCTCGAACTTTTCTTCCGTCGAGTTCAGGAAGCTGATCCGAATTGGAGAATGGCGCCAGGCGGAAACCGGCGAATTTCTAACGAAACAGGGCGAGTTGGTCGGCGGTTTGAAGCTCCTGTTCAATGGCGAGGTGCAGGTCGAACGCGATGACGCCGAAATCGGCCGTGCCCGCGACGGCGCCATGATCGGTGAAATTTCCTTCATTCAGGGGGGAACGGCGACCGCAACGGTCTCGGCGGCGCAACCATGTCGTTACGTTTCCTGGTCCGGTGACCAGCTTCGCGGCTTATTACGGCGTAATCCCAGCATGGATATCGCGATGAAGCACGTATTTAGCGTTGATCTGATGCGAAAACTCACTGCCTGAGTATTTGTTACCTTCTGGAACATGATGGCACTAGCTTGATCAAGCGTGGGGGCAATATCAATCTCGACCGCTCTATCCGGATTTCGGAATTACGCACGCCGACCGGCATGATCCGCTTGGGTCTACGGGCCGACTAGACCTTACCGTGCGCATTGAAGTCCGACACGCGGCGGCGTTTCCGTCGCCGCCCCGGTCGCGATGGTGTATCAAGCGGGTTCGGTAATTCGGCGTTTGGACTTTGTGACAATCGCGGTCATATTGACACATTACCTGTTCACAACATTGGTCAAGGAAAGTGGTATGCCGGTAACCATGAAGCCGATATCGAGCGCTCTTGGCGTCGAAGTAACGGGTGTCGACCTTTCGGGGCCAGTTGATGAAAAAGACTTGGCCTCCTTGGAGAAGGGATTACAGGATCACCTCGTGATGGTCGTCCGTGACCAACATTACAGCGCGGAACAGTATCTCACGGCGGTACGTTTGTTCGGCGAGACCATGGAGCAGCATCTGACCGATCTTTTGATGGACGATCACCCTGAAATCGCGGTGCTGGACAGCTTGGAATACCAGGTCGGCGCGGACGGGCGTGGCATACCGCTTGGATCGAAGGATTGGCATACCGATCATACCAATCACGCAAAACCGCCGAAGATGACCGCAATGTATGCAATGTCGTTGCCGCGCGCTGGCGGCGATACGGGGTTCGCGAATATGCATATGGCATATGACGCCTTGCCCGATATGGACAAAGTCGCGTATGGCGAATTGAAGACCGTCAACAAGATTGAAGACAATGCCTATGTCAGCAATCACGACAAAAAGCGATTTGGCTCCCTACAGAAACATCCATTGGTCCGGACCCATCCGGTCACCGGAAAAAAGGCAATTTACATTCATCCTGGCAAAACCGCCGGAATAGAAGGGATGGATGCGGATGAGAGCCGTGCCTTCGTCGACCGGCTCATGGCGCGGGTCATTCAACCGGAAATCAGTTACCGGCACCAATGGCGCCTCGGCGACATGGTTATCTGGGATAACAGCGCGGTCTCGCATGTTGCATACCGCGATTACGATCACCGGGACCGCCGGATCATGTATCGCGTGATCCTGGCCGGCGACTCGCCCTATTAAACGACGCCCTTCTCGAACGCCTCTTTATCGGCGTAGTACGGCTTCGACTTGATCCATCGTCGCGGGTTCGTCGCCCAGCAGCATCGTCGCCGCGGATTTCTCCGACGCCTTGTCACCGATACTCATCGGATCGCGGGACCGCATTCGGTGGTCGATAACGAACCGGGACAAGAGCAGGCGCCGAGCGTCGCCAGTTTCACGGGCGATCAACGCGCCTTCACGCGCCAACAGGACCGCACTCATGGCATGATAGAGCGCGTTGGTCGCCTGCCGTGCATAGGGCTCGTTTTCCGGATCCGCCGCGACTTCCTCGGCGAACCCCGTTGCCTGGTCGACAATGCCGCCCAGTTCGCCGCGAAACTGTCCTGGAATATCCTGTGTTTCGTCCAGGAGATCGTGCAAGGCCTCGGACAGCGCTTCATGGGCACGGTTCTTGGCGACCGCACGCGTTGTGACATCGAGCGCGACGATGGAAGAGGTGCCTTCCCATAACACGCCGGTATGCGCGTCGCGGACCAGGCGCGGATTGACCCAATCTTCGATAAACCCATTACCGCCACGCACCTCCATCGAGGCGGTCGCGACCGCGATGTTGTCGCGGCAGGCACGGAACTTGATGAGCGGTGTGAGCAGACGCAGGGTCCGTTCCGCGGCGGCCTCGCCGGCATCCGCGCGCTCCATCATATGCGCCGTGAACAGATAGCAGGACAGCGCCTGTTCGGTCGGCAACATGATCTTGAGCAATTGGCGGCGCATCAGCGGATGCCCGATCAGAGCCTTACCAAACGCCTGCCGATGACGGGCGACCGTCAAGGCTTCGTTCAGACAGCGCCGCATCATGGCCGCGGCGCGGACGCCATGCGACAGCCGGCTAAGATTGACCTGATCCATCACCTGGCGCAGGCCGCGGCCTTCCTCGCCCATTAAATAGGCGGTGGCGCCTTCAAAGCGGATTTCCCCGGTCGCCATGGAGCGCGTGCCCATCTTGCTTTTCAAGCGCATCGTCCGGTAGGCGTTGCGACTGCCGTCCTCAAGCGTGCGCGGGACGAGAAAGAGGCTCAGGCCCCGGCTGCCTTCTGCCATCGTGCCGGTGCGCGCGAGAAGAAGGATAATATCGCTGTGCGCGTGGGAGCAGAACCATTTGTCGCCATGAATGCGCCATTCGCCGTTCTCGTGACGGGCTTCGACTTCCAGCAGGGCCACGTCGGAACCGCCGGCCTGTTCGGTCATGAGCTGGGTTCCGGTCCACATCTCGTCGCCGTTCAGCGCCGTCATCCGAGGCAGGTAGCGGTCCCGGATTTCCGGTGCGGCATAGCGGTTGACCATGAAGGCGGCGGTATCGCATAGGCTGACAGGACACATCAGTCCGAATTCACCCTGCACGAAGAGATATTTGATGGCGTATTTCGCCATTGCACCCATAGGCTCTGGCCAGCCCAGAACGCCGCCACGATGGCTCATGGCGTGCAGGCCGTAATCGTCGAAGGCGATACGCTCCATTTCCCGGTAGGCGGGATGATACTCGATCCAATCCGTGTCGCGGCCGAAAGCATCGCGGGCATGCAGCACAGGTTGATGGACATCGGCAATCCGCGCCAACTCATCCAGCCGTCCGCCAGCAATCCCGCCGAGACGCTGTAGGTGTGGCTCTAGATGCGTATGCAGGTCCGGCGCCATGTAATGCTTCAGTAAGGTCTGAAACGCAGGGTCGATATCGTAGAAATTTTCACCCTGACAATCGGGTGCCACACCGTCTATGCCGAGTTTGTTTGCCGTTGCGACGTTCATGGCATGGAACTCCCTTGCGGAATTGTTCATGGATCAAGTATTGGACGCCGGCGCAACATAGTGCATTCGACTTTCCGCCACTATGGCCGGACTGTCGCACTCACGGGACGACATTCGAAAAGTTCCGATAAATCGTAGACGCCGCGATGGTAATTCCGGCCTTGAGTATTGAAATTAGCTAATTTTTAATTTCCTGCAAACACGTGTTTCGCGGAAATCATTTCATCCAAATCCGAGGACGTTATGCCACCGAGTCCAGTCAGAATCTCTCGTGTGTATTCACCAACCGCGGATACGGTCGATGAGACGCCGACCGTATTGTCATCAAATTTAAAGGGCGGGTTTGGCACCTGAAAGGCCCCCGCCGCATCGGTCACCGTTTGCATGACGCCGCGTGCCGCCATCTGCGGGTCGGCGATTGCCTGTCCGACGGTTTTGTATTGCGAGCAGGGGATACCGGCTGCCATCAAAAAATCCTCGCACTCCCGCGCGGGCCGCTGCTTGGTCCATAATTCGATCTCGGCCATGAGGTCGTTCCAGTTCGTCGTGCGGTCAAATGGTGTTCCGAAACGGGGATCGTCCCTCATATCAGGCCGCTCGATGACCTCGGTAAGAAGTTCGAAATTTTTCTGTGTGATCGGCGTAATGATCACATAGCCATCACCCGCCGAGACAGGACCGAAACCCCGCCGGGGATTTTCCAGCGGGAACTGCGCGGCCTGGACCTCGATCGCTAGCATGTTGATCATTGAATCCATCAGCGCGACATCGATGAAGCGTCCGCCGCCATGGCGAAAGCGCGACAGCAGTCCGGTTTGAATGCCGCCGAACCCATAAACCGCGGCGAG
>JAJFJC010000045.1 GCA_021774385.1 Alphaproteobacteria bacterium | reverse complement strand
GGCAAACGCATATCGCCGTATCGCTCGCGATAGTATGGCTGTTGATTGACCGGAATATACAAAACCTGGGTGCCGATTCCCGCATCACGCAATTGGTTCATGACACTGGCGCGTTCAACACCTGCGCTCTCAAAATCAATTAAAACGACAGCGGCATGCCATGCCGGCGCTCCATGACCAACAACCCTTAGCGGCTTTACAATTGGGCTCAGACGGCTAATCGCGGTGCGATAGCGTGCGACGATAGCTTCACGCCGGGCAACAAACCCATCCAGCTTTTTGAGCTGACTTAAGCCAAGGGCGCAATGCACATCGCTCGCCCGGAAATTAAAGCCTATTTCGTGCATTTCGTAATACCAGGGATTGGCGACCCCCGATGCATCGAACGCATGATCGATATTGACAAAGTTTTCAGGGCTGCGATGCATGCCGTGACTGCGCAATAGCCGCATGCGAGCATCCAACGCATCATCGTTGGTGGTGACCACGCCCCCTTCGCTCATCGCCATCGACTTGATCGGATGACCGGAAAACATCGCCATATCGCTATAGGGGCAGGCACCAATATAAGAGGACTTTGCCGCGGGCGCCGCTTCGTATGTCGCGCCGAGAGCATGGCAGGCATCCTCAATCACCCGCAATCCATGTTTTGCCGCAATCTCATTTATCGCTCGCATGTCGGTGCTTTGACCATTGAGATGCACGGGTAATACAGCGCGAAGCCGGTCACTGGTCACCCGCGCAATCGCTTCCTCAAATAGTTCTGGCGTCATCAAACCGGTGTCGGGATCGACATCCGCGAAAACGACTTCGGCTCCGGAATACCGCACGGCGTTGGCCGTTGCGAGAAAGGTAACCGCCGGCACGATTGCACAATCACCTTCACTCAATCCAGCCGCCAACGCAGCAAGATGTAGCGCCGCCGTACCGCTGCTTACCGCAACCGCATGACGTGCGCCGACGCGCTCACGGAACGCGTTTTCGAATTCGTCAACGACAGGACCGGTTGTAAGATAATCGCTGCGCAGAACCGAAACGACCGCCGCGATATCATCTTCATCGATGTGCTGGCGCCCATACGGCAAAAATTTATGGGTGCTATCCGACATATTCAAAGTTCATTCAAAAGGTCACCCATCTTCTCGGCTGAAAACCAATCATCATTGGTTTCACTGGCATATTCGAAGTCTTCAGCAACGGATTTCGCTGTTGGTCCCAATGAATACTCCGCCTTCCAAAAGGCAAACGCGGGCGCGATAATGTAGCGGTCGTCGAGATCGTACGTCATGCGGGCTTCGTCCTTGGTGACCAGAACCTCGTGCAGCTTTTCGCCCGGACGGATACCGATTGTTTTAACGGGCAACTCTGGTGCCATCGCGGCGGCAAGATCGACAATCTTCATGCTTGGTATTTTCGGTACGAAGATCTCGCCTCCCTGCATTGTCGACAAGCAGGACAACACGAAGCTGGTGCCGCGCGGGAGCGTGATCCAGAACCGCGTCATACGCGGATCCGTAATAGGTAGAGCGTCGGCCTTATTGGCAATCAATTCTCGAAACAAGGGGACCACGCTGCCGCGCGAACCTAAGACATTTCCGTAGCGGACAACGGCAAACCGGGTCGGCCGCCGTCCAGCCAGATGGTTTGCCGCGATAAATATTTTGTCCGCGGCCAACTTACTGGCGCCATACAAATTGATCGGATTCGCCGCCTTGTCGGTCGATAAACCAATAACACGATGAACATTGCAAGCAAGCGCGGCCGCAACAACGTTCTCGGCACCTTGGACATTGGTCTTAATACATTCCATCGGATTGTATTCGGCGACGGGAACATGTTTCAGTGCCGCTGCATGGACGACGTAGTCGACATCGTGCATCGCCAACTCAAGCCGTTCCTTATCCCGCACATCGCCAATCAGAAAGCGCAACGGAACATTGCTTGCCTCACCGAGAACATAGCCGAACTCCCGCGCCATATCATGCTGCTTGGCTTCATCGCGCGAATAAATAATGAGCCGGCGTGGTTTGTAGTTTTGCAACACCATGCGGACAAAGGCCCTACCGAAAGAACCCGTCCCACCGGTGACAAGAATATCCTTGTCGTTCAGATCAAGGTCTGAAAAGTCGAATTGCTGCAAGTTGCACGCTTCCTTGTTCGAATGATGTAAATGCCGTTCGAATCGACGCAAACCGGCGCCGGTTATTCGGCTCCAACCGCAATCTTTGATTCGGCTCCAAGCTCGCCCGTATTCTGCTTTTGAAAAGCATCTTTGTACCAAGCACTTTGCGCGAATACTTCTTCATGGGTACCGACCGCCTCAACACACCCATCGTTGAGTACAATGATCCTATCGGCGTCAATAATCGACGATAGCCGGTGTGCGATGACGATAATTGTTTTATTTTCCAGGCTTCTTATTCGTTCCAAGGCCTTCCGAAACCGGTCCTCGGCATCGGCGTCGAGGTTGCTAGTCGGCTCATCCAAAATAAGGATTGGCGCCCTCTGCGCTAAAGCGCGCGCCAGCTCGAGCCTTTGTCGCTGGCCACCCGACAGGGAAACGCCTTCGTTCCCAAGCCGCGTATCGTAGCCGCCGGGCAGCGCTGAAATAAAGGTATGCGCATCCGCCAAACGCGCCGCAGCTTCAATATCATCATGGGTTGCCTCGGCAGCGCCATAACGAATTTGTCCCGCAATCGTCGTGTCGAAGACCAGTGGCGTTTGCGACACATACGCAATTCCTTTCCGCAAACTGCCCACGGAAAAATGTTCCAATGGCTCATCGTCGAACCGTACTATCCCGTCTGTTGGCTCGCGCAGTCGCGGCAACAAGTCAATTAATGTCGACTTTCCCGCCCCCGAAGGCCCTACGATCGCAGTCATCCGATTGGCAGCTATCGATAGCGACACGTCTTGGAGTGCGCGTTGATCGCCGCGGGTCGGATATTCGAAACAAACCGTTTTCAGTGAGATTTCTCGATCGAGCTTTTCGAACGACAAATCGCCCCCTCGCGTTTCTTCCGCCCGCTCCATCGTGTCCAAGCGCGCCAGCAGATTTCGTAAACTGGCGTAATACCCAAGCGAAGCCTGGGACGCCCCCATGAGTTCCTTGATCGATGGTAACAAGCGCATCACCGCGACCACGCCAAATAGCGCAATCGCCGCGAAGTTCAGATCAAAAACCTTATGGCCGAGATAAAGGCCCAGAAAGCCGACACCGATCGCCACCGGCTCCACCATCACGTTCACGCGCGCTAGCGATTCATACATCTGAACCATGCTTGAGCGTTGTCGCCGCGTCAGTTTCTCCATTTCGGACAGCTCGGCCGTTTCCGCACCCGATAAGCGGATCAAGCGGACCAAGCGAAGCCGTTCAACCAGAAACGTAGACATCTTTTCGTTCGCCGACGCCACGGCCTTGCCGCTCGCATGCGTCTTTCGAAGCATGCTCAGCATTGAAAACCCCGCCACGCCAATGACGCCAAGCGCCGCAAAAGTCACCGGCCCCGAAAGCAAAAGCAATATTGCTGTATAAAATCCCGCCATTATTAAATAGGTGACGATTTGAACCGGTGCGAGAATAGCTTCCACCGACAACACCAATTCAGTCATCAAATTATTGACCAATTGGCCTGGCCGCTCTTCGTCATGATAGCTGGCATCCGCACGCAAATAGCGTTCAAAGGTGATATTGCGAACGTCGTAATTCAGCTTTTGGCGAACCGCGGTTAAGTAAACTTGGCGGATATACGAAAATATTTGGCGCCCCACGATAGCGCAAAAACTCACACCGATAAGCGTCGCAAGGGTAACCGGTGCGCCAACGCTCGCAAATACGCGGAATAACGAATCCCACATGATTGAATCGGCTCTTAGCGCCTCGGCGCCGCGTCCCGTTTGTATGATCTCGATGATCGGCAGAAGCATTCCTATGCCAATACCTTCGAATAGGGTCGCACCGAGCAGCAGGCCAAGCAGCATGGCTTCTTGCTGAACCCCGAATCCGAAGCGGCGGGAAACCTGAAAATATTCCCGAGGCGTCATAAACGACGCCATCAACTTGCCTCTTCTCCGCGCGCATTCTCACTATGATCCCGCTCGGCGTTACGCAGATCGTCAGGCCTGCCCACATCAATCCAATACTCATGGATTGGAAACATGCCGACTTTCAAGCCGGCATTTCGACCGAGGTTAATCAGATCCGGCATATCCATCCGCGTATTCGGTGGCACAAGGTGACAAAACGTGTTCTCCAGCAAATAAATGCCGGCTGCCACGAAATAGGTGTAGGTCGGTTTTTCGTCGATACCGGCGAACACGCCGTTTTCATCTTGTTTGGTTACACCAAACGGAACCGAAATTTCGTAAGGCGAAACCGCAATCGTGCAGTCATATCCATGCGCGTGATGAAAATCATCGAACGCTTCAACGTCCAGTTTTGTCAGAACATCACCGTTTATCATGAGAATGGGTCCGGGCACGGGCTCAGGCAATTGTGCGAGAGCGCCAGCGGTACCAAGCGATTCTTGTTCCTCAATAATTGTCGGTCTTACGGTACCCGCCCGCTTATCAAGAAAATCCTGGATATGGTCGGAAAGATAGTGCGTTGACACGCTGACTCTAGGAACCCCACCGGTTTCGAGCCAATCGAGTATGTGTCCAAGAATTGGCTTATCACCAACTTTCACCAAAGGCTTCGGTTGATTTTTTGTAATTTCTCCCAAGCGGCGGCCCTTACCACCGGCCATGATCAGAGCCGCTCCAATTCGTGATTTCGTCTGTCCTGAACGCCAAATTTCGCGCAAGACACCAGCCTTGTCGACCATCGGCACAAATTCATAACCGTCGAGTATCCGGGTCGCGGATTCTACTTCCTCGATTTGTGCGATGAAAGGCCGCTCATTCATTATGTCGACAACGGAAGCGTCCAACTTAGCGCCGGCCAGAATCGCGCGCCGTATATCGCCGTCAGTAATCGTTCCGATTGGTTTACGGTTTGCGTCAAGAACGATTACATATTGATGCGTGAGGCGATTAAAGCGCTCCATCACGGTCGACATCCGGTCCGACGCATCACACAAATTATCGGCGATGTCCTTTATCCGCCGCATCACTTCCCCCGCCCCGCGACGTCCTTACACGAAAAAGTTTTCATCCATTCGAACCGACACGTTCGGCAAGGCGCGCAATATCATCAAACCACACACCCGGTTCTCCACAAGCCGCCTCGATCTCCGACGCCGCCTGATCCCCTTCGCGCTCGATCCATGTCGCGAGTCGGTCAAGCATATTTCGGCGGGCCTCATAAACCGGGCCCGCCGCAAAGGCAGCACAGTGTCGGCGATTGATATCGATTCTGCGCCAAACCGCGCGGGGATCGGAGTTTGGAATTCCGCCAAGAATGTTGCCATCGTAGGTCCGGTAACCGGTAACCGCCGCTTCAGCCTTGGCGCCGCGATACCCTTGTTGCAAAAGCATCGTAAAAAACCACCAGTCGACGGCGACCAAATCGTCCGGTATATCCAGCCACAAAGGGTCAACACAATGCCGGCGCATCGCGGTATTGGAAAAGCCAAGGAAATTTCGGCCCAAAATCGCTGCGAGGCCCGACTCTCCCGCCAACGCCACCGGCACACCACAGTCTTGAAAGAAGGTTTGGTCCCGTTGCGCGCCCGAAGCATCAATATGAACCATATCGCCATAGCTAAAATCCGCATCGAGCAATGCCGAGGCATGTGCGGTCACCGCGCCGGGGAGCAAAAAATCATCCATATCGTTGAGTATCAAGAATTCCACGTCGCATTTGGCCGCCGCTAAAAGCATGCTCTGTCGAACAGCGGCAATACTCTTCGTGAGAGGTACGCGCTCAATCATAACCGTTGCAAAATCATTCGCTGGCGCCAGTGACGTGACAGGATCGCGAAGGCCATGTATCGCCGCCACGAGGGTGACGTCGTGCCCTTCGCAGGCGGATCGAACGCCCTGTATGAAAGCGTCCAAATAAGGTCTGCCCGCCTCGTAAAGGCTCGTGCAAACAGCGACGCTAGACATTGTGTTCTGTCGTCGGGATGGTCACGCCGTACCAAGATCCTCGAGCTGCAAGATCGTGTCGGCGGGGATATCACGTGTCGCAACTCTGCCCACGACCATATCGGCTTGCATCGGCTTTATTCCTGTCCCCGGGCGCCGAAAGTCGATATCGCCTTCACCGATTTTTTGACCCGCGGCGATATCGCGCGCGGATACGATGGAGCGCCGGTATTCATCGCGCCGTTCGAATTCGCGCGGCCCGACAACGCGGCGAGCCGTGCCGAGCGCGGTGTGGATTCGATCACGCGCGGTGCAAATTGCAGTTAACTCTTCCGGCGTACAGGACATCTTGTGATCCCAGCCAAACATGTCCTTGTCGAGCGTGAAATGTTTTTCCAATACGACAGCACGCTTTGCAATCGCGGCGAGGCTGATTTCGACGCCAAGCGTGTGATCCGAAAACCCAACGGGATATCCAAATGTCTTTCGCAACATGTCCATGTTGTCGAGATTCACTTCGCCATCCTCGGGCGGATACAGCGAGACGCAATGCAGTACGACGATATTCCGGTTGCCCGTGGCTTCAATCAAACGTATCGCCTGATCGATTTCGTCCAGAGTCGCGAACCCGGTCGATAAAACGATCGGTTTCCCTGAATTGCCAGCCGCTGAAAGCAGCCGTGGATTGGTAACGTCCATCGATGCGATTTTTATGTACGGTGCGTCGAGCGACACGAGCTGGTCAAGTTGCGTTGTATCAAACGGTGTCGAGGAGAAATCGATCGCAACCTTCCGACAATGATCCCGCAGTTCCGCCATCTGCTCGGGGGTCACAGCGAATTCGTCGACGATCTCCTTCAAGGTAAAGTCATTTCTATCCCGGTAATCGTCACCAAGGAAATAGTTCTCGTCATAGACCTTGGCCGAGAAGATCGAGGTGTCCCAGGACTGGAATTTCACCGCGTCCGCGCCGCAGGCCTTCGCGGTATCGATCATTTTCCGAGCCAAGGACATGTCGCCATTGTGGTTGGCGCCAATTTCAGCGATCACGTATGTCGGTTGTCCGGATTGAAATTTCATGATGGGTTCATTCCGTTGGTTTTATTTTATGCGCTGATCGCCATCCATGTCGTCAGCGCATCAAGCACGCGGCTTTGTTCGCCATCACTTAACTGACTAGAACAGGGAAGCGAAATTATCGTACCCGATAGGCTGCGGGAAACTTCGATTGATGTCGCTGGCGCATCTCTGTAAGGCGGCTGTTGCGACAGCGATCGCCAAAATGTCCGCGCCTGAATGCGGTGTTCCGTAAAGCATTTCAACAAGGATTGCGCAGCGTTCGAATCTTTTAGTTTGAGAGAATACAGCCAGTAGGAGCTTTCTGCCCAAGGCATACGGGGCATTGTCTCAATTGCACTGTATGACGCAACGCACTCATCGTATCGCTTTGCGATTGCGCGTTTGGCCGCGACCATTTCACCGAGACGCTCAAGTTGCGCGCAACCAATCGCCGCATTTACATTCGTCATGCGGCAATTGAGTCCAATCGCATCATGTTCATATTCCTGGCCGACACGGGCTTGGGTCGAAAGATGACGAATTTGTGTCCCTAACGCCTCATCGTCCGTTACGACCATTCCTCCTCCACCTGCAGTGACCGTCTTATTGCCGTTAAAACTGAACGTCGCACAGGTACCCAATCCTCCCGCCGGATGCGCCTTATACCGGGCGCCAATCGCACCGGCGGCGTCAGAAATAACCGGTATGTCGCCAGCAGCCGCGCAAATCCGGTCGTAATCCGCTGTTTGGCCCAAAGCATCAACGGCGATAATGGCGGCAATCTTTCGCTGTGTGTCAGACAGCAACCGCTCAACTTGTACCGGATCAAGCGTCCAGCTATCACGGTCGACATCAACAAAATATGGTGTTGCGCCGGCGTGGTACACCGCGTTAGCCGTCGCGGCGAATGTCCAGTCCGGTACGATTACATAGTCTCCTGGACCAATACCTAGCCCCAGCAACGACAGTTGAATTGCCATCGTTCCATTTGCCGTTGCCACCGCAAAGCGGCGACCCGCGACTTCGGCCATGCGCGTTTCCATCTCGGTAACGAACGGGCCGGCAGACGAAACCCAATTGTCGTCAACACATTCGCGAAGGTATGCCATTTCACGGCCGCGCAAATCCGGAACCGTGAGGGGAATCACGGCAAGCTCTGCCATGCGTTAAGCCACCTTACCATTTTGCGTCGAATCGGTCAGCGGCGCCGCCGCGGTCTTACTACGTCGTCTGAAATTCATTTCCCGCCCCGCCCGCGGAATGAAAATGCCAAACACGACTGCAAACATCAAAATGTGCAGTGCGGCAAGAAAATAGAGGTACGGACCAACAAGGCCAAAGATCACAGCAATCAGCAACCCACCATAACGGAAATCGAAGGCAAGGTTAGGCAACCAAAGTTCTAACGCACCACTGATATTGGCGCCGCGCGCACCAATCTTCGGCTTAGAACCAATCGGCGTATAAGCCGGTTGAAGACTCACGCCTTGATCTCGCGCTGCCATAACGTCCTTTTTGTTCAGACCGTACCGCAACATTGTGATCTGCGTCATCGTAAATGCCAGTGATGCAACAACACCTGCAATCAAGATCCCAGCATCACTTCCGTTGCTCCAAAATCCGAATGCAACGACTAAAGGGATGGGGATTTCCATCATGGAATCGACCAAGCCGTCGAAAAATTTTCCGAAATAGGACGCAGTATCGGTGACACGACAAATACAGCCATCGACATTGTCCAAAATCACAGAAAAGAAAAACAGACCAATCCCTAAGGTTTTGAAATCCTTAATAGGCCATAGAATTAGAATGAAAGACACGAGCAGAATAGCAAGACGAATGAAGGTAGCCTGGTTTGGCCCTATTCCGAAACGCAGAAAAACCCATGTCAGCGGCCATGCCGTCGGGATGAATACATAGCGGAAAAGCCACGGGAATCGCTGGCCCGCCAAATTTTGGCTCGCGATTATCGCCTTCAGGCTGAATTTTGTATTCGACACGGATTTTAATGCGTGAGCGCTATTGTTGTTCAAGTATTAGTATGCACAGGGCCATAAGAAGACGATCCGCCCCAAATATTGTCTTTGACCCATTGTCCATTTTCGATCCGCCAAATCCGTCTGTTGCGAAATGTGTCGCAGACATAGTCGAATTCATCCTCGGACATATCGACATAATCAAGCCAACGATCAAGGTCGGCTCGCGGCTTGACGTGGTCGTACAGGCGAATTTTTTCGACACCCTCTTCTCGCGTCATCTTGTTCGCCCGAATGTCTTTCGTTGCATGGTCGGTCGCCCGGCCATAGCCAAGCTTGACGAATTTCAAATAGTCATGGACACCGTTTTCATGCATGTCGTCGAGATTGGAAAACATTCGATATGTACGTTCGAACGGCTGTTGGGCCGGGCGCCAACCATATTTTTCAACCATCAGGTTGGCGTGATCGTTGGCGTCCCAACTCACGTAATTGAACAAATAGACACCGCGCACCCCCACATCATCGATCTCATCATCCGTCGGGTACTGTCCCCACAGCAAATCCTTGGGCCTAAGACCTTCACTGAGTTCCGAACGGCCTAGCCTCCCCAGCCCTTCATCGGTGTAGTGATGCCAATCGAATCCACTCAGCCCATGTTCAATTCTGTATTTCGCCGTAAACTCGACAAAGTCGTTCATGCCATACATGCCACCCTGTTCGGCGTAGCCATGTTCGCCCCAAAACATCAGCGGGACATTGTAGCGGGCAGCAACCTGGATCGGGGCCGTCGTAATACCGCAATGGGCATGCCAGTTCATATCGCCCTGAAGTTTAAAGCCGATGCGGTTCATTTTGATCAATGTATCGACACTGGGCCGAATGATGATGTGATCGCAATCGAACACTTCGCGCATGCGATGCAGATTATACTCGCCTTCGGGCAAGTAGTTGTTACCGTGGTAAGTCACCAACAACGGCTTGAGGCCGAGTTCTTTGGCAACGTGGGTCTGGTAATAACTGTCCTTGCCGCCACTGACGGGGATGACAACATCGTAGTTATCGTCTGTCCGGTATTCGTCTACGAACTCCCGAAACATCGTGCCGCGTTTTTCCCAGCCGATCTTTGCGCGCTGGTCATGGACAAGGCATCCCGTGCAAATACCATTTTCATCAAAGGTAAGCGGAAAGGCCGCAGAACTCGGCAATACGCAGCGTTTACAATAGGTCGTGGTTGCGGTCATGCAGCTGTCTCCCGTGCCCATCGCCGAATATTGATATTCGATTTCGTCAATGCACGTTTGCCGCCACGGTCGGCATGCTCCTTGAAATGCCAAATATTGGCGGCAGCAACAGCCGAGGCACCGGCCTCGATACCCTTGGCATAGTGCCGGTAATCGCCGACGCCACCGAGCGCAATCACGGGTATGGTTGTCGCCGAAGCCACCCGCTCAATGAGTTCGAGAT
>JAJFJC010000440.1 GCA_021774385.1 Alphaproteobacteria bacterium | reverse complement strand
GGGTTTTCCGAACGCCGCCGCGACAGCGAAGCGCGTGGGTTGCTGCGCGGTCTCGGTTTTGCCTGCCACATCAAGGCAACCGGCGGTGCACCGGAAGAGAAAGTTGAACTCACCTTCGGCGACGACGATACCGTCACCCTGACCACCGGCACCCAGTCGATCGGCCAAGGCCATGAGACGACATTTCCGCAAATTATCTCCGATCTGCTCGGCGTATCGTTCGAGCAAATTCGCTACCGCCACGGCGATACCGGGTTGATCTCCAAGGGCGGTGGGCATGGCAGCTCGCGCGCGACCTATATGGGAGGCACCGCGATGTTCCTCGCCATCGAGAAAATCATCCAGAAAGGCATGCCGTTCGCAGCGCAAGCGCTCGAAGCCGCGGAAGCCGATATCACCTTCGCCGACGGCCGCTTTCATGTCGCCGGCACCGACCGCTCGGTCGATATTTTTACGATCGCCCGGACCGCGCGCGACAGCGGCGCCCGTGACGATGAGGGAAACCTGGGACTCGACACGCCGCAGGAATTCGAACGCGAATTCATGACCTTCCCGAATGGCTGCCACGTCGCCGAAGTCGAAATCGATCCGGAAACTGGTAGGACCCGCGTCGCCCGCTACACCGCCGTCGACGATTACGGTAAGATTGTCAATCCTATGGTCGCCAGCGGCCAAATTCACGGTGCGATCGCCCAAGGCATTGGCCAGGCGCTGCTCGAAGGCGCGGTTTACGACACCGATTCCGGCCAACTCCTCAGCGGCTCGTTCATGGATTACGCCATGCCACGCGCCGACGATGTGCCAAACTTCGATGTCACGTTCAATGGCACGCCCTGCACCACCAACCCACTCGGCGTGAAGGGTTGCGGCGAGGCGGGCGCGATTGCCGGCTTCCCCGCCATTGCCAATGCGATCAGCGATGCGCTCTCGCCCTTCGACGCGAACGGTTTCGACGGCCCGGCGACGCCGGAGCGCGTTTGGCGCGTGATCCAGCAAGCACGAAAGGCTTAGAGCCATGGTCACGGAAATCCGCAACGGCACCGTCATTGCCTGGGACGGCCAGCAGCACACGGTCATCGATCCCGGTGTGGTGGTTTTTGATGGCAACGAAATTACCCATGTCGGGGCGGCCTATGACGGCACGCCGGACGAGGTAATCGATGCCACTGGCCGCATCGTCATGCCGGGGCTGGTCAACAGCCATTTGCACGTCACCGACACACCCTTCACCCAGGGCTATCTGGAGGATATCGGCGACAAGGGGCCGGCGGGAAGCGCCACCAATCTGGTATCTCTCTACAAGGTACTGCCCGAAGTCCGCCACGCCACTGACCCCGACGCGCAGGTCGCTGCGGCGGAATGCGCCTTCGCGGAGCTGGCCCGCACCGGCTCCACCACCGTTGTCGAGCTCGGCTACGACTACGAAATCGGTGGCGATGGCGACATTGCGGCGACGGAGCGGGTCGCGGACGTCGCCGGTCGCATGGGGCTGCGTTGCTATTCCGGCCCGCGCTATCGCACGCGCCATTATGGGCAGAACTCAGACGGCGGGGTCTTCTATAAGGACTACCCCGACAAGGGCCGCACCCGCTTCGAGGCCTGCGTAGCGTTTTGCAAGCAGTGGAACGGACGCTATGACGACCGGTTGCGCACCATGCTGGCGCCCGGACAGGTCGATACCTGCGATGCCGCGTTGCTGAAGGAAACCAGGCGCATCGGCGATGAACTTAAAATCCCGATTCAACTTCACGCCGGCCAGTCGCCGAACGAATTCCGCCGCGTCGGCACGACCGAGGACCGCACCACGGTGGAGTATCTCGAAGAATGCGGCCTACTCGGCCCCGACTTCATCATTGGTCATGGGCAGGTGATGTCCGGCGACGGCGATATGAACAGCATGGCCGCGCATGAAATCGCAGCGCTGCGCGACTCGCAAACCACGATTTGTCACCTGCCCTGGGTCAAGGCGCGGCGCGGCGGCGTTATCAATTCGATCCAGAAATATAAGGATCTGGGCATCCGCCAGAGCCTCGGTACCGACACTTTCCCTTTCGATCTGTTCAACGACATGCGTATGGCCGCGGTGGTCTGCAAGATCGTCGAGCATGCCGCCGACGCCGCCCCGTCCGAGGACGTGTTCGCCATGGCGACGACCGGCGGCGCCGATGCGCTGGGTCGTCCCGACCTCGGCCGTCTCGCCAAGGGTTGCCGTGCCGACATCGTCCTGGTCCGCATCGACACGCCCAAAGCCGCCCCGGTGTACGATCCCTTCAAATTCCTTGTCCTCACCGCGAACGGCGAGGATGTCGACCGCGTGATTGTCGACGGCATGACAATTGTCGAAGGCGGTGAAGTGCAAACGCTGGACGTTCCCGCTGCTGTACGCCGCCTTAACGAAGCGAGCAAGCGGGTTTGGGCGCGGCTGGATTTATAATAAGAAAAGGCACCGGAATAGCGCTAAGCTGTCGTCGACTAGGTGGAATTCCTTAATCTTCGGAACAGCACCTTGCCGGTCATCAGGCCAGCGGAAAATTCAAGTTTCAGCGCATTGATCGCCTCGTTGCCACTATAGCTTCCGTTGCCATGCTGATGAAAGGAACTCCCGCTCGAATTAAACAACGAACTCTCGAACGTTATGAAGCTTTTCATGTCGGTCGACAATGGCCGTATCATTCGCAAGCTTCCAGAAATTCCCTGCCCCGAACCATTGCCGACACTATTCGCCCCGTTAAGCGCAATAAACGAAGCCCCTGTCGAGAACTCTTGCGGCGCACCAGAATTATCCTGCTTTCCCCATGAACTGTACCGATAATCACTCGCACCGGTCTTGTAGGTCGCTCCGGTATCAGTGCTAAACAATACGTGCAAATCGACGGTATTCGTGCTCGAAACCAATTCGTAGTAAATTTCGTAAACATCGTAGTTGGCGCTAAATCCGGTCGTCAATTCGACCGAGGCTGCGGCGGCGGGTTCGGAATAAGATATCGCTTCTTCGGATTCATCAGCCCATTCAACACCCGTAGCGCTCGCGTTCATTCGAAGAACTTGCCCCGCGGTGCCCTTCGGCAAACGGACATAGGCCGCGCCGTCATGGGTCAGAATATCCCCGGCGACGTCGGCACCCATGGCGATTTTCAAACCCTTGACGGCACTGTCCTCGATGGCATCGGTTGGAATTTTGTCAATTGTCATCTCAGTCTCCGGTTTCAATTTTGCCAAATAATGCGCATCGTACCGTTCCTTAAGCTCCAGCAACGCCGGTGCGCGCGCGGCCGCCGGAAGCGCGTTCAACCTCGCAGCTTCCGCCTGCGCCTCCAGCTTGGTCAGTCTCCGGACCTCGCGTTGCAGTACGCCCATATCAATCAGCGCGCGGATACGTGGTTCGATCGCCGTTTTCAGGCCCTCCCATCCTCGAACTGCCGGCGATATTCTGATTCTTTATCACATAGGCTGCCGAGTCGGCCCTGTGTTCTGCCGTTACGCGATAGTTAAGGTACGTCGTTCGTACACCAGAACGCTTAATGTTTCCGGCCCGTCAGCAACCATATCGCAATAAGGTCTGGCTTTTCAGGCGAAATATGCGCAGTAATTAATGCTTCAGCGAATATTTTAGATTTGTTTGAAAAATTACCGGTCCTACAATTAGGAATACGTCTTTTTATTCAGGGTTACTCTTCTAGGCGGGTTGAAATGACAACAGGCTGTTCAAGCCCTATACCACGACCTGTCGATCTTTTTTCGTTACGGGCCTTACCACCAGAAACGAATGATTGTGACTCCTATAACAGTGTTTTGGTTAGAGAAAATTATGACACTAATCTCATCATAGATGGGATCTATTTAGTTGGACAATATGCTGTCGGTAGGCATTGGGTTTTATTCACTGAAGACGCTGTGATGCACGAAGAATGCCTCCACATTTACCTTATAGATTCTACAGCTAACGTCCTGGATAAGCTTAAACTGCAATGGATTTATGCAAGTGCGCATTTGTCTAACCTTTCGGTAAACTCTCAAAATCAATTTTCTTTCTACGTGTTTGGTAAAACTTGGCAATTAAAAGTATTAGATACTCCCCGGTTACGCTTGCCATTTCCCCATGGACCAACCGGTGTATGGCACCGACTCTCCTGGAAATCATATTTCGTCCTTTCGAATAATTTTTAACATCCAAAATCTTGATTAATCTTGACACAACAAATCTGCCCGCCAATCAAATTAACTTTTATAAAATTGTA
>JAJFJC010000439.1 GCA_021774385.1 Alphaproteobacteria bacterium | reverse complement strand
CGGAACCGGACCAGCGGCGCCATCTGGTGCGGTTATGGATTCGCAACGAAGGACGGCCGTTCTATCTTGGTTAGTGCGTTCCTCATCGACCCGGGCAGTCGACTAAACCCTATGAATCCGAATGCCCGAAACATTTTAATGGACTCGATTTTTTAGCGTGTGTGGACGCTATAGCCTGACCAGCCCGGTCGAGGGTATTCGAGTGCTGTTCGGCTTCGATGCGTTGCCTAATCTCGGTCCACGCTACAACATCGCGCCGACGCAGGACGTGCCCGTCGTTCGTGGTGGACCGGAGAGTGGAAGCGAGCTTGCGACTATGCGCTGGGGGCTGGTGCCATCCTGGGCTAAGGAAATAGGCGGCAGCGCCCCACTGATCAACGCCCGTGCGGAAACACTGAGCGAGAAACCCTCTTTCCGCGATGCCCTCCGCAAGCGGCGCTGTTTAATGCCCGCGGACGGTTTCTATGAATGGAAGTCGCAAGGCGCCGGAAAACAGGCCTATCGGATCGCGATGCCAAACGATGCGCCATTCGCGTTCGCGGGGATCTGGGAAAGCTGGCAAGGCGCGCAGGGCGAGACATTGGAAAGCTGCGCGATTGTCACAACGGAAGCCAACGAACAACTGACCGCCATTCATCACCGCATGCCGGTGATCTTGCCACCGGAGCGCTATGGCGATTGGCTTGAAGCGCCGATGACGGCGTTGTTGCGTCCGTATAAGGGTGTCTTACGCGCCTATGCCGTCAGCGCCTCGGTGAACAAGGTTGCAAATGACAACCCCGGGCTTTGGGATGAAGTCACCCCGCAGAGGGTGCCAACGCAACTCGACCTGCTCTAAATCTCGATCTTCAGATTCGGCCAGGTCTTACGCCATGCCTTGCGCGCGATCCGTTCCCGATACACCGCCATTTTGTGCGCCCGCGCATGGGGCGTGGGACGAACGGTCAATTTAAACAGGTCGTCCAGCCCGAACGGCACCAAGAGTTCCGGCACACTGACTTTATTCAGCCGGATTGCGATGGCGGTTGGAGTTTCGGGCCAATGCGTGATGGCATGGCGTGTATCTTCGTAAGGGGGATCGCTATTTTCCAAATGCATCCGCGCCTGATTGCGGACCGACCAGTATGTTTCCGGCCAGGGGGGCACGGCGTTGGAGTTCGTCAAACACCGCTCATACGCCAGCTCCATTTCGGCGTCGGCATCGTCCGGGTCGAAGTAGACGACATCGATATCGGCGATCGGCGTCTGCGTTTCATAGCCGTGAAGCAGATCCCATAGGGGCGCGCGTAAAAATCCCGCCCCGATCCAGCAATCCTTGAGACCGAGTGCCGCGACCGCTTCTAGGGCGCGGCGGCGCCAGGGCACGCTGAGGATGAGGTCTGTCAGGATGGTTGCTTGTTCTGACATGTTTGGCACCCCGCACCCGTCATCCCATCGGAAAATACTTACCTTCGTTCGCGGCGCGTTTCCGGGTAAGGGCGTAGATCATATCGATTGTCGGCGTAGCGACGTCGACGAGGCGTCCTAGTTCAGCAACCGCCCCGACGATCGGGTCCAGTTCGATTGCTTTTCCCGCGTCCATGTCCTGCAGCATGGACGTTCGGAACGCGCCCAAACCGTCCATTTCCTTAACCCGTGCCGCCGGATCGCCCTCAAGCGGCACACCCATTGCCGTCGCGACCTCGAAACCCTCGCGGGCGATGTCGACGAGAATTTGACGGATCGCGGGATCCTCGACCATTTCGCCGATCGAAGCACTGGTAAGAGCGCTGACCGGGTTGGCGTTCAGATTGCCCCACAGCTTCGCCCAAACGGCGGCCCGGATGTCGTCGGATACGGGCGCGCGCAAGCCGCTGGCGATGAGAGCTTCGGACAAGGCAGTCACGCGGGCGCTGCTAGTATCGTCGGGTTCGCCCAGAATGAACTGAATGCCATGCGAGTGGTGCACAATGCCAGGGCCGCGCATTGCTGCGGCGACATAGACGACGCATCCCAACGCTCGTTCAGCTCCGAGCGCGTTCCAGACGACGCCCCCAGGATCGACGCTGTCGAGATGTGGGCTCGAAAAAACGCCGTCGAGTTTGTGAAAATACCACCAGGGTATGCCGTTGACCGCCGTCGCGATGGCGGTGTCCGATCCAAGCAGCGGCGTAATCACATTAAGCGCCGCCGCGATCGTATGCGCCTTGGTCGCGATAATGACATGATCCTGCGGGCCAAGTTCCGCAGCGTCATCACTTGCGTTGATGGTGTAGGCGTACTCGCCCTTTCGGTCGATGAGGCGCAGGCCGTCCTTCTGGATCGCGCTTAGCGTTGCGCCGCGCGCGAGCAAGGATATGTCATGGTCCGTTCGCGCGAGACGCGCGGCCAGCAGACACCCGACCGCGCCCGCGCCGACAATGCAAATCCTCAATGTGACAGGATCTGACTAAGGAAGAGTTGTGTCCGCTCGGACTTGGGATTGTTGAAGAACTCTTCCGGCTCGTTCTGTTCGATGATTTCGCCGCCATCCATGAAGATGACCCGGTTCGCCACTTTGCGCGCAAAACCCATTTCGTGCGTCACGCAAATCATGGTCATGCCCGTTTCGGCGAGCCCGACCATCACGTCCAAGACCTCGGAAATCATTTCCGGGTCAAGCGCCGATGTCGGTTCATCGAACAACATGATGCGGGGGTTCATGCACAGAGACCGGGCGATTGCGACGCGTTGCTGCTGGCCGCCGGAGAGTTGTCCCGGGTATTTGTCCGCCTGCTCTGGAATTTTTACCCGTTCCAGATAATGCATCGCGGTTTCCTCAGCTTCCGCCTTGGGCGTCTTACGGACCCAAATCGGCGCCAGTGTGAGGTTTTCCAAGATCGTCAGATGCGGGAACAGATTGAAGTGTTGAAACACCATGCCGACCTCGCGGCGGATCGCATCGATCCCCTTTAGGTCGCCGGTGAGTTCGATATCATCGACGATGATCTGACCTTGCTGATGTTCTTCCAGCCGATTGATGCAGCGGATTAAGGTCGACTTGCCGGATCCCGAGGGGCCGCAAATGACGATCCGTTCACCGCGATAGACGGTCATGTCGATGTCTTTCAAGACATGAAAGTCACCGTACCATTTGTGCATGCCGATAATCTGAATCGCGACTTCGTCGGTGACTTCCATGGTGCCTTGTGCGGTATCGAGGTTTGCCATGATCGTTTCCTCTTAATTTCTATGGCCGGTATCGAGTCTTCGTTCCAGCGTGATGCTGTATCGCGACATGCTGAAGCAGAACACCCAGAATACGGCGGCCACGAAGACGTAGCCTTCGGTTGAGGTCCCAAGCCAGTTTTTGTGTGTCGTCGCCGCTTGGACGATTGTAAGAAAATCAAATAGACCGATTACGAGAACCAGCGTCGTGTCCTTGAACAAGCCAATAAAGGTATTGACGATCCCAGGGATAACAATCTTCAAGGCCTGCGGCAGGATTATAAGAGCCATCATCTTCCAATAACTAAGGCCCATGGCTTGCGCGGCTTCGAATTGGCCCTTGGGTATGGCTTGAAGGCCACCGCGAACGACTTCCGCCATATAGGCCGCGGAGAAAAAGGACATCACGATTAACGTCCGCAGAATTTTGTCGAAATTCGTTCCGGGCGGCAGAAACAGCGGAAGCATCACCGAGCCCATGAAAAGCACGGTAATAAGCGGAACACCGCGCCAGAGCTCAATAAAGGCAATGCATATCATGCGTACGATAGGCATGTTCGAACGTCGTCCAAGCGCGAAAACGATCCCCAAGGGAAGTGAAACCACGATGGAAACGGTCGCCAAGACCAGTGTTAGAAAAAGACCACCCCATTGCGCCGTATCGACGACACGAAGGCCCATGCCGCCGTATAGCAACAAATAGGCAATTGGCGGGAACAAGATGAAGAGAAAAATTGCGAAATACTTTTTACCGGGCGAGTTTTCGATCAGTAGGGGGATGGCACTGCCGAACAACAAGACCACCCAAAGGTTCACCCGCCATCGTTCGGCCTCAGGGTAAAACCCATACATGAACTGATCGAAGCGAACCCTGATCATCGCCCAGCAAGCACCGCCGCTGGTACAATCTTTGTAGGTCGTTCCATTCCAATCCGCGTTCCAAAATGCCCAACCGAAGAAGGGTGGCAGTATTTTGTACAGCAGGTAGATCGCGGCAAGCGTCAGCAGGCTGTTCAGCCAGCCTGAAAATAGATTTTGCCGAAGCCAGGCGAGAATGCCGACTTCGCTACTCGGCGGCGGCATATCTGGGTGGGACTCGGTTCTTACATAGGATAAATCCGCCATGATCTATCTCTCCACCAACGCGATTCTACGGTTGTACCAATTCATAAACATCGAGATCAGCAAACTGACCGTGAGATAGAATCCCATGGTAATCGCGATGATTTCGATCGCTTGGCCTGCTTGGTTGAGCGACGTGCCGGCAAAAATCGCCACGATTTCAGCACCGCCAATGGCTACCGCCAGCGATGAGTTCTTCGTCAGGTTCAAATATTGACTGGTTAGCGGCGGTACAATGACGCGCAGTGCCTGCGGAATGACGACGAGACGCATCGTAACGGTTGGCCGAACGCCCAAGGCATACGCGGCTTCGGTTTGCCCATGGCTGATGGCTTGAATGCCGGAGCGGACGATTTCGGCGATGAATGAGGCGGTATAAAGGCTAAGACCGAGTATGAGGGCCGCGAATTCCGGCAGAATTATCATGCCCCCCCGAAGCCCGAAACGGTTCTTCTGTGGGTGCTCGAATTCGAGCGGAAACCCAGCGATCACGGCGGCAATCAACGGCAGCACGATCAGTAGCCCAACAGAGACGAGGAAGACTGGAAATGGCTGTCCGGTCTCGTCCTGTCGCTTTTGGGCCCATTTTTTTATCATCACGATGGCCGTGATGGCGATGGCGATCGCCAACAGGATCATCCAGAAACCATCTTGTGGTACGGGTAGGGGGCCGAATAGGCCTTCAATATTAAGAAAGAAAGTATCGAACATGCTGATGCTGTCGCGCTTGCTCGGCAACGTGCCGAGTACCGCGAAGTACCAAAAGAGAAGTTGCAGCAGCAATGGAATGTTTCGTAGCGTTTCGACGTAACAATACGCCATTCGCGAAACCAACCAGTTCGGTGACAATCGGAGCACACCAACAATGAAACCAATTATCGTTGCGATTACGATACCGGTAATCGCGACAAGCAGTGTGTTCAAAACGCCGACGATCAAAACCGTTCCGTGGGTCGCCTTGGATGGCTCATAAGTTAGAAAGGGCGACATACCGACGTCAAACCCGGCGGGCGAATATAGGAAGCCAAAACCGGACGCGATGCCGCGTTTCTCGAGATTGTCAGCTGTGTTGTTGATAACAAAGCCGAAGAATCCGACGATCATGACAACCACAATCGCCTGGTAAATCAACGAACGCTTTTGAGGATCATTCCAAAGGCTTACACGTGGCGTGCTACCTTGTGTTTCACTGCTGGCCGCCATAATCGCACCCCCTCTGCACGAATACGGAGACACGGTCGCTACTTGTACCGCGCCTTCGATCCGTCAAACGCCAAAACGCGATCAGCCGGCGCAGGGGCCGGCTGATCTGTTTCGAATTATCCTAGCGGAACGGAGGTGCGTAAAGCAGGCCGCCCTTGGACCATTGTTGGTTCAAGCCACGCTCGAGCTTGAGTGGCGTATTGACGCCGACATGGCGTTCATAGATTTCGCCGTAATTTCCAACGGTCTTCACAATCTGGTAGGCCCAGTCCTGACGAACGCCAAGCTGTTCACCCATCTTGCCTTCGACACCGAGAAGACGCAGAACTTCCGGGTTCTTGGAGCTCTTCATCTGATCGGCATTGGCTGATGTTACGCCAAGTTCCTCGGAAACGATGAGCGCGAAGAGCGTCCAGCGCGCCACGTCACCCCATTCGGATTGACCATGACGGACAACCGGGCCGAGCGGCTCTTTTGAAACGACCTCCGGCAGAACGAGATGATCGTCGGGTTTCTTTAGAAGCGAGCGTTGCGCGGCGAGACCGGAACGGTCCGTCGTATAAACGTCACAACGGCCAGCATCATAGGCCGCGCGGATTTCGTCTGCTTTTTCAAAGACAACCGACGTGAACTTCATGCTGTTCGAGCGGAAAAAGTCGGCAAGATTGAGTTCGGTGGTCGTGCCTGTTTGAATGCAAACAGAGGCGCCGTCGAGTTCCTTGGCGCTTTTGACGCCAAGATCCTTGCGGACCATGAAGCCCTGGCCGTCGGTGTAGTTCGAGCCAATGAATTCCAGGCCGAGATTGACATCGCGCGTGAAGGTCCACGTCGTGTTCCGCGCGAGGACATCGATTTCACCGGATTGCAGCGCGGTAAAACGTTCCTTGGAGGTCAACGGCGTGTATTTCACTTTGTCGGGGCTGCCGAAAATAGCGGCGGACATGGAACGGCAGAAATCGACGTCGAAGCCTTCCCATTTGCCCTTATCGTTCGGCGCGGAAAAGCCGGTCAGGCCCGTGTTCACGCCACACTGTAGAAAGCCCTTTTTCTTAACATCGTCGAGGATTCCCGCACTGGCGGCTCCCGCGATTGTCAGCGCGGCGGTTGCGGTCGCCACAGCGGTGAGGATTGTTTTTATCTTCATCTCCCAAGTCCCTTATTAAATTGTCAAATTTTTAACACCGCACGCGCGGGTTATGGGCATCTAAACAGCGTTTGATCGAAAAGCCAATCTTCGATTCGCGTTTTCGCACAATAAATTCGACCAAAAAATCCATAAAAGGACCTTTGCATGCGTTTTAATTAGTTTTGTGCAAGAAATGTTCATGTTGGCTTATCGCACCAAGGGCATCAGCGGCGTTCGTCAGTTCATCGAATACCGGAAACCCACGCATGAGCGCCGCGATGCGGCATTCACGCTTTCTGTCGTCTATATCGGCACGCCCATCGGACCGAAGCACTAAGAGAAAGTGCGTTTCGGTGTGGAATGCCTGACGTACCCGGTTCGCCGCATCGAGCATCTTCTCGACGATTTGGTTCTCGCCGCCGTCGATATGGCTCCACATAACGGGCAGATTGAAGTGGAGTATCAACGCATCGGGTGTTTCCAATTTCTGAACCGTTTGCATGATCTCTCCGCACAACGCGCCTTCGCCTTGTTTTAAGGTTCCGACCGGGGCATCGATAGGATTGGCGATGCTTGTGCCCGGCGGCATGTTCATCGCCGCCAATGCGTCCACGGTTTCGTCACGAAATGGCGTGACCTTAATGCCATGATCGGCGAACACGTCGACAGCGAGCACGCTTGTCCCGCCGCCATTTCCGAACAAAACCGCATTTTGTGTTGGTTTCGCTGGCCGGGGTGTCAGGGTTTGAAAGGCAAGCAGCGTGTCGATAAAGGATTCGAGGTTCTCCACCAGCACGACTCCGGTTTGCCGCGAGAGCGCGTGCCAGATACGCGAATCCGCCGCGAGCACGCCCGTGTGCGACACCGCCGCGCGATGGCCCAGTTCCGTTCGGCCCCCTTTAAGAATGACAATTGGCTTCTTGCCCTTGGCGCGTCGTAGTAACTCATAAAATCGACGCCCGTCCCGAACCCCTTCCAGGTACATTCCGATGACTTTTGTTTCGGGGTCGGCCAGGTAAAACGCCATCATCTCGGTTGGACCGATATCGGCGCAATTTCCCCCTGTCATCAGGCCGCTAAATCGCAAGCCGCGCTCTTGGCCACGACGGACGATATCGATACCCAAGCCACCGCTTTGGGTAAAAACGCCAACCGATCCTCTCTCGCGGGCCGCGCCATGGGTAAAGGTTAGACCACCGCGGGGTGAATAACCGCCATTGCAGTTGGGACCGAGAAGGCGCACGCCGGCCTTTTGCGCCGCATCGCAAAGCGTCGCCTGAAGCGCTTCGCCCCCTTCGGTTTCGGCAAAGCCTGCCGCCAGCACATGGGCGAACCGAACCCGGCCTTTGGCGCGAGCAATGGCGTCGGGTACTCTCGCCGCGGGAATGGCAACATAGGCATAGTCGACCGGCTCGGGTGTTTCTCCCAAGGAAGGGAAGGCAGGCAACCCCGAAATCTCCGAGGCCGTGGGGTGGATTGGATAGATCACGCCGGCATACCCGAAATCGCGTAATTGATCGATGAAGACATTTGCCCGGTTGGGTTTGCGCGCCGAGGCACCGACGACGGCGATCGTGCTTGGTGTAAACAAGGGCGCAAATGCATCCCGTATGTTTACTTCATCAAGCGGGATTGCATTGTTGTCCCGCGCCTTGTCCGATTGCGACAGGACAAGGCGGGCATCGGCCGCAACGGCGGAAATTTCCGAGACGATCAGCGGGTTAATATCGAGTTCGCTAAGGTCGTCGGCATGACGGCAAAGCAACCCGTCTTCGTCGCCAATCGCGCATAGCGTATCGATCAGTTTCTCCCTGTCGATTCCCGTTTCGCCACGGGCGCCGGATAGGATCGGTGCCGACTGCAATTCATCGAGCATTCCGGCGGCGTCTTGCGCGTTGATCGGGCATATGCGAAAGGCGACGTCGTTGAATATTTCGACAAAGACGCCGCCTAACCCGACCATGATCATGGGCCCGAACTGTGGGTCGACGATGCCGCCGATGACCATTTCGTGCCCGGCAGGCGCCATCTCTTCAAGCAGAAACCCGTCTATTGTCGCATCGCGTCCCGAAAGCGACTGGCGTATCTCTTCCATGGCCGTTTCAATAGCGGCGCGGTCCTTCAAGGCAAGCCGTACGCCGCCCAGATCACTCTTATGCACGATATCGCGCGAAACGATCTTTAGCGCGAAAGGAGGCGTCAAAGACGCACAGGCATCGGCGATGTCTTCGCGGCCCACGATGATCCGGCCGCGCGGTGTATCTATTCCAAAGGCCGCAAGTCCCTTTTTACCAGTTGCCTCGTCTAGTACATCACGGCCTTCTTGGCGTGCGTCGTCGATCTTCGACTTTAAATCAAACACAATACGTGCCGGGCCTCGTTAAGAAATGCGTTGCTCATCAAACGATGCTGGTCGGCCAGGTCCGCATCAGGTGCTCGCCGACGCCGTTACTCAATCGCATACGGTGCACTTCCAGCATGTTTATCAGGTGCTGGCGGGTTTCCTGCGGCTTGATGACGTCCTGAGCTTCGTACATTGCCGCGAGTTCCCACGGCGCCGCGTCGCGCTGCAACTCCTCGACGCGTTTGGCGAACTCCTCTGGGTCGTCTTCCTGCTTTAGGCCGAACACGACATTGACACCGGTATGCGGGTCCATGAACCCGACATCGGCCGTCGGCCACATCGCCATTTCGTCGGAACCCTTGTTGCCGGCCATGTTGATATAGGCTTGGCCGTAGCTTTTGCGCATGATCACCGAGATTTTCGGCACCGTGCAGAGCGACAAGGCGTTCATCCAGTTGATGATCTTACCGGGTGCCGCTTGGCGCTCACCTTCGACACCGATCAGGAAGCCGGGGACGTCGACCAGCAGAATGATTGGAATATTAAAGGAATCGCAGAAAACAAGGAAGTTTGCCGCCTTGCTGCAGCCATCCGGGTCCGCCGCGCCACCCTTGTATAACGGATTGCTGGCCAGGAAGCCGACTGTTTGCCCATTCAGGCGAGCCAGGGTTGTTAGTACTGAACGGCCGTATCGGGGTTTCATTTCGAAAACGCTGTCGCGGTCGGAGATGACCTCGACGACATGACGCATGTTGTAAACTTTCTGGCGTGCCTCAGGGACGATTTCGGTGATGCGCTCAATCGCGCTGTCCGAGCCCGCCGGAACCGGGGCTACGGGTGGCGCCTCCATGTAATGGCTTGGGAGGTAGGACAGGAACCTTTTGCATACGTCGAGGGCTTCCTCGTCCGTATCGACCGCCATGTCGACCAGGCCGCTGGTCGAGGTATGCATCTTCCAGCCACCAAGCTCCTCGTTCGAAACCGGTTGGTTGATCGCCATCGAGGTGACGCGGCTGCTTGCGACAGCCATGGTTGCCCCCTTACGCATGACCACGAAGTCCGACATGCAGGCGTACCAGGTCGATGAACCGTAACAATCGCCGAGCTGCGCCGTAATCCAGGGCGTTTCCCGCATGCGTCGGTATTCATAGGGGTCCTGAGCGATGATGACACGCCCCTGCGCGCCCATCCGGTCGGGCATCCGAGAACCTGAAGATTCACCGATCCACACCAGCGGCATGCCGCGCTTGTTGGCGACGTCCTTTATGTGCTTCATCTTCTTCAGATTAACGAGAGCACTCGACGCGCCCATGACTGAAAAGTCGTTGGAGACACTACCGACCCAGCGGCCATCGACCTTGCCGTAGCCGGCCACTTTCCCATCGGCCGGCGCTTTTCCCCGGACTTCTGGCCGTGACGCGGTCGCCAACATGCCGGACTCAACGAAAGTACCCTTGTCGAACAGGTAATCGAGACGCTCGCGCGCGTTCAGCAGTCCGGCATTCTTCATTTTTTGGAGAGTTTCCGGCTTGCCCATTTTCAGAACCTTCGCGCGGCGTTCGTCCAGGTCCTTGTTGTGCTCCTCGAATGGCATTTATGGTTCCTTGAGTTTTTGGTGAAACGTCTATTGCAGACGATATTTTTCGATGACGTCTTCGTTGAGTTCGATGCCGAGGCCCGGCTTTTCCTCGATCTCGAGATATCCGTCCTTGAAGGATTTAACCGGCAGTTCGCACAAATCCCAGTGCAGGGGATTGTGCTGCTCTTTGTTCCAGTCGCTTTGCATATATTCGTAAATCAAAAAGTTCGGCGCGTAGGTCGCGAGATGCAGCGACACGGTCATGATGATATTCGACGAACTGCCCGTATGCGGCGCGTATTGCACATGAAAGGCGGAAGCCATATCGGCGATCTTACGTGATTCGGTAATGCCGCCTGACCGCGCCGCATCGTGCTGTACGATATCGATGGCGTCGCGTTTGAAGAAGCGGGCAAAACTGAAGCGGTTGAAGTCGGCTTCACCCGTCGCGATTCGGATACCGAGATTGGCCTTTAGATAGGCGTAACCGTCAATGTCGTCGGGCGCGAGAGGCTCCTCGTACCAATAAAGATCGAGTGCTTCGAGAGCCTGACCGACCTGCAGCGCCGTCTTCAGGTCGTGCCCGTAGCCGCAATTGACATCCGCCATGAGGGTGATGTCATCACCGGCATGCGCCTTGATCTGCTCGACGGTTTTGAGTTCCTGCCGCCAGTTCATTGGATCCTTGCCGATCTTGATCTTCATGGCGTTGAAACCGTTT
>JAJFJC010000438.1 GCA_021774385.1 Alphaproteobacteria bacterium | reverse complement strand
CCCATCCGCAATTAATGAAAAGTCCTTCGATCGGCGTTTTGCCGATGACCGGGCTTGCGTCGGGACAGACATCAACGATACCGCCCCATTGCCGCAACATCCGCAGGCGGCTCAGCATCGGAAACAATTCAACGACGGCCTGCAGCGTTTCCTCGACGACGTCGAAACCGCCGCGTTGAGAATAGGAAATATAGCTGTCGATCCCCGCGCCAATCACCATCTCGCCCTTATCGGACTGGCTGATATAGGCATGCACCGCATTCGACATGACAACGGTGTCGAGAATGGGTTTCACCGGCTCGGAAACAAGTGCTTGTAAGGGATGGCTTTCGATTGGCAGGCGGAAGCCCGCCATAGCCGCGATAACGCTGGAATGGCCGGCCGTGACCACGCCGACCTTCTTCGCTTTGATCACGCCCCGCGTCGTCTCTATTCCCTCGACGCGCCCTTCGGTCGTACGAATACCGGTCACTTCGCAATTCTGAATGATATCGACGCCGAGCGCGTCAGCCGCGCGCGCGAACCCCCAGGCCACCGCATCATGTCGGGCGACACCACCACGCCGCTGCAGCGACGCACCGAGGACCGGATAGCGAATGTCCGGTGAACAATCTATAAGTGGACAGAATTCCTTCACATCCGCCGTCGACAGAATTTCTGAATCCACGCCATTCAAGCGGTTCGCATTGACCCGCCGCGACAATTCGCGAAGGTCGTGCAGGTTGTGCGCCAGATTGAGCACACCGCGTTGGCTGAACATGACGTTGAAGTTGAGCGCCTGGGACAAGCCTTCCCACAGCTTCAGCGAATGCTCGTACAGCCCCGCGCTTTCGTCCCAAAGATAGTTGGAGCGGACGATCGTCGTATTGCGCCCGGTATTGCCGCCGCCGAGCCACCCCTTTTCGACAACCGCGATATTGGTGACACCATGTTCCTTGGCAAGGTAATACGCCGTCGCAAGGCCATGCCCGCCACCGCCGATGATCACCACATCGTATTCCGGCTTCGGCTCCGGACTGCGCCAAGCCTCGTGCCAGTTCTCATGACGCGATAATGCGTTGCGGGCGAGCGAAAAGATGGAATATTTCTGCAAGGCGCTTTTACCTCCCGTCGATAGATCGTTATATCGTTGGTCCGGTAACAAGGGAATGCGAAATCGATGGCCAACAAGAATGAAGAAGTGAACCGTGGCTACGATGCCGTCGCCACGCTCTACCATGCCTACGTCACGGGCTTCATCATTACCGCGGTGACACGTGGCAGCACGCAGCACGCCGAAGACCTGTGGTTCCGGGTTTTCCGCCGCCAACACGAAGACCTTTTCCTACCGGGACTCAAAAAGCTAGGGCTCGACACCCTCCCGGACGCAGTTGCCGCGGCACAGTATCATTACTTGTCGAACAGCGTCGCCGGCGTAAAGGTCCAGTATATGTACGAATCGGATCGCAAGGCCTGGGTCCGATTCGTTCCGCCGCGCTGGATTTATGACGGGACCGCCATCTGCGCCGTCCCCGGCGAGGTATCGCGGGCATTGCTGCGCGGTTGGTATGGCCACAACGGCGTTTCGCTCGGCAATCCGCGCCTCGGATTCGTCTGCACGGCACAAACTATGGACGGCCAGCATGGGCTTGCCGGCTATTTTTACGAATACGACCACGATCTCGAGCCGGAGGACCGGTTGCGGTTCTCCCCCGGCGAGCAGCCGCCACCTTTCGATTCCGATGCCGCCCCGACATTCGACGCGGCGGCCTGGCCGCCGGAGCGGCTGCGCAAGGCAAACCGAAACTATTCGATGAACTTCACGCGTGCGCTGCTCAGCGAGTCCGCCGCCTTGTTCGGTCCGGCGGAAGCAACGCATTTCGGCAAAGTCACCGGGCTCCTTATCGGCATGCAGTATTATGAAGAAACCGCCAAACTGCTTGGAATTGCGGGCGACGATGCGGCGGCATTCGGTGCTTATCTCGCCGCTATCGGGTCCGCACAAGGCGACCGTGTCGAAGTGGAAAGCAAGGGCGATGAAGTGCGCGTAAAGCAATATGGCTGGCGCGTCATGCGCGGCGACAGCAACATCCCTGACTGCGCGTTCGACTCCTGGAATGGGCTCTGGCAAGGCGCACTCACCGCACATAACCGGTTCCTGGTTCTCGAAGTCCTGCAACGTATGGACTATGGCGACGACTGCTTCGAGTGGCGCATCCGTTCTCGCAAGCCGTCGACAATCGGATTAGGTTCAAGCTCGACCGAGAGTTCGCGAACAACAGAGGTTAAATCATGAAAGCTGCCTATATCGAAGACCATGGCGGGCCGGAAGTACTGACCTACGGCGACGTGCTTGATCCCGTCGCCGGGCCCGGCCAGGCGCTGGTCGACATCCACGCGGCGAGCGTCAATGGCGCCGACTGGAAAGTCCGTTCCGGGGCAAGCGGGACGATCACCGAATTCCCCTATGTGCTGGGGCGCGATTTCTCCGGCGTCGTGCGCGCCGTGGGCGACGTGGTCGATGACGTGGCCGTCGGCGACGCGGTGTTTGGCGTCTGCGATGTTGGGCAGGAGGGCGCCTATGCGGAAAAGATCGCCATCAAATCCTCGATCCTGGCGGCGAAGCCGGAAAGCCTGTCCCATGTGGAAGCCGCATCGTTGGCACTTATCGGCCTGACCGCTCTGATTTCGATCGAGGATACGTTGCAGCTCAAGCGGGGCGAGACCATTCTGATCCAGGGCGGTGCGGGTGGCGTCGCCGGTTTCGCCATCGAACTCGCCAAACATATCGGCGCCCGTGTCATCACCACGGCCAGCGCCGCCAATCATGACTATTTACGCAGCCTCGGTGCGGACGAAATCATCGATTACAACACACAGGACTTCGTCAAAACCGTCTCGGATTGCGATGCGGTCTTCGAGACCGTCGGTGGCGACGTGGCAATGCGATCCTTCGAGGTCATCAAGTCTGGTGGCCGCGCGGCTTTCATCGCCTCGGGCGGCAAGGCGCCCGAATCACCGCGCGATGACGTGCGTTCATTGCGGCCCGCCGTCGGCCGTGACCGTCCGCATCTGGAAAGGATCGTCGAACTGGTCGCCTCGGGCGCCGTCCGCGTTCCCGAAATCACCGAATACAAGCTGTCAAACGCCGTCGCCGCACACCGGATCAGCGAGGCGCGTCACCTTAGGGGTAAACTGGTCTTCAAGGTGCGGTGAGAACGGCTTTCGCGACGATGACCCGACAGGAAATTTGAGCGTTAAACAGTGCCTATAGGGCGTCAAAACGCATGTCCGGTTTCCGTCGACCTACGCCGGATTTACCCTCAATCTCGGGCATACCGAGCGATACCGCGCTTTTGTAGTTATTGACCCGACTCGAAAGTTGGCAACGCTGACACTGGGCATTCTCAACGTCGTGCAGTAGCATCAAATCAATCGTTCAATTACTTGCCAACCTTGCTTCATAATTTGTGTTTGTAACTCGGTTATGGCTTGAACCGAGATCGATTTTGACGCCAACTCCGAACGTGCCAATGTTGAAATTTTGCCACGCATTCTGACGGCGGAAGGCGGCCGCCGCGCGGTACTGACGATCAAACAGAACAGAGGCGAGACAAAAAGGTTGTGACCGGCATTGAAGCATTACCACTCCCTCGGGTGTTCGCCGCGCTGATCGCCTTGGCGCTTTATATGGCGACTTATCTGTCCTTCGTCCGCCTCCTGAGATATCCACGGAACTGGTATCCGCCTAGCTTACAAGCTTCCCTGACGACGGGAGCGCTCGCAGCCCTTACAGTGGCGCTGGTATCGCTGTCGCCCGATGGCCTTGACCGTCCCGCCCTGGCCATCTCGGTCGGTTTTATCGTCGTCTTGTTTTACATTATCGCAGCCCCTGCGATCGCCTTTTGGCCGGCTTCCGGATTGGCCAACCGGGCGGTCGAATTCTTGGCCAAACACGGCGACTACGCTGGACTGTGGCTGCTGGGCCCGGCCATCTTCGCGGGATTGGCGATCTCAAACATCAAACTCCAAGCGTTCCTGGCAACCGCAATGGCAATCGAACTAACATGGTTCCTTCGTCAGCTTTGGGCCGGCCGCCAACAGCGCCGTCTATACCCCCTGAGCAATATCGATCTATCGGTCCTGGAGACTCAAGCGAAGGGCGACCTTACGGCATTCCGGCAACGCCATGGCATCCGTGAGCTGGTGCTGTCAAAGGACGCCATCGGCTGGAAAGGATGCGGGAAAGGGACGCCGGCCTGTCCGTTCAATCTCTACGTCAACCGTCTCGGTCTCAACACCGCGCCCTGCTGCCGTGACCATATGAAGGATCTAAGCCATTATGTTGCCGGCTGCCTGGTCGAAATGGGTGTCGTGCATTGGCTGGAAGGCGGCAGCCTTCTTGGGGCTGTGCGGGAGAGCGGAACGCTTCTCGATTGGGAGGACGACATCGACCTATCGGTTCTGCTGGACGATGACATGACCTGGGAACGGTTGGCGTCCGGACTCGCCGAGCGCGGTGCGCGGGATGGTTACTATGTCGACCTTTTCAAAAAGAAAGGCTTCGTCTCAATCTCATTCAGCATGCCGAAACGATGGCCCTTCCGATGGGAGCGCAATCGCCTGCGCGGCGAAATCCGGGCCGATATAATTATTTACCGGCAGGCGATCAGCAACGGTGAAACCGTGCTCGAAAGGCGGAGTCACAAGGGCGCCATGCCAGCCACTGAGAGCGGCGGTTATGGCGTACCGCAGGAAATAGTCCTGCCGACATCGACGGTCCCCTTTCTCGGTGGCGAAATTGCCTGCCCGAACCAAGCCGAGGCGTATTTACGCATATTGTACGGCGACTACAGTAAGGTCCATTATACCTATGTAGATTCGGGACCGGCGAATGCTCGTGCAAGAATAGACAATCTTGGCGACCCGCCAGTCCAATAATCAACGGAAATTCGGTTAGTACGGCAAACCAGCCAACCATCCCCTACAGCGGATCGATGCTGTTCTCGATCTGGGTTGGCTTCGCGGTGAACTCGCGCCCTCCCACTGTCATACGTAATATCCATTGGTCGATCCAGAATCGATGATCCAGGTGCTTCCGGTCGGTTACCGCTACTCATTACGCTCGTCAAGCCTCTGCCAATCTTCGTAGAGTCCGACAATCAGGTCGGTCATGCGCGGCGAAATTCCATCCTTGCGGTTCTCCAGGATGGCAAAGAGTGAGTTCCGCAAGGCGTGGGGATCCGGTGTAGTGCCTTTCGATGATAAGCGAAAAAATTTCCCACTCCCGCTCGCTGTCCTGGGACAGGCGGCGGATACTGGGGGCTTGATTACAGGATCATTCCAGAATTCGCTCCCGCCTGACAATCGGTGCTGATGCAGTTGTGCCTATGAGCCGGAAGGCGCTAGGCTCTACGATGCTCGGATATACGACCGAGACCGATTGGAACGGCAAGGGGAGGCATTGGCATGCGGCGCACCTCACGGTTAAGACAGTTGATGGAACAAGGCGTCGTACTGGCGCCAGGTGTTTACAACGCTCTTTTCGCGAAAGCGGTCGAACACACGGGGTTCGACGCGGTCTACGTGACCGGCTTCGGCACGGCCGCGCGCTACGGCTATCCTGATGTCGGGCTGATTACCCAGACCGAGATGGTACAAAACTTGAAACATATCTGCCGCGCGACCAGCTTGCCGGTTGTCGCCGATGCGGATACTGGCTACGGCAATATCATCAATGTCCAGCGAACCGTCCGGGACTATGAACGCGCGGGCGTGGCGGGCATGCATATCGAGGACCAGGTCTTCCCAAAGAAATGCGGCTTCATGGAAGGCAAGGAAGTCATTCCCTTGGAGGAGCACGTGCAAAAATTACGCGCGGCGTTGGACGCGCGAACCGACCCCGACACGGTTATCATCGCCCGCACCGACGCTTTGGCCCCCAATGGGTGGGAAGATGCGCTGGCTCGCGCCCGCGCCTACCGGGAAACGGGGGCCGATCTGGTTTTTGTCGACGGTATCCGCACCCTGGAAGAGCTCGATATCTATAGCCGCGAGTTGGCCAAAAAGGGAATTCCCTGTCTCTATAATGGCGGGCTGGTCACCGCCGAGGATGCGGGACGGATGGGCTTCAAGATACAGATCTTGGCGGGGCTATCGCTCGGCGCGGTATTCAAGAGCGCCACCGCCGCGATGCAGGAGTTGAACAGCAGCGGCACGACACGGCAGACCGTCGCCCAATTCGGGCCGCCCGCCGAGGGCGAAACCGTAAACGATATATTGGGAGTGCCGGAAATCTACGAACTGGAACAGCGCTACGACTTGGCCGCCGAGAAGGAGACCGTCCAATGATGAGCAAGGGCGCGCAACTCCGTGAGGCCATGGCCAAGGGCATGGTCCTCGCCCCGTTCGTTTATGATGGATTCACCGCGAGAATCGCCGCCGGACAGGGGGCGCAGGCGGTCTATATGACCGGACATGGTACTTCGGCCCAACTTGGCCTACCCGATGTCGGCCTGACCAGCATGGCGGAAATGGCGGCCAATCTCGGCTATATAAGCGGCGCGGTCGACGTACCGGTGATCGCCGATGCCGATACCGGCTATGGCAATGCGATCAATGCACAGCGCACGGTGCGGGAATACGAAACCGCCGGCGCGGCGGCGATGCATCTGGAGGATCAAGTCTTTCCGAAACGCTGCGGCTTCTTCGAGGGCAAGCAATGTGTGCCGATGGCGGAGCATGTGCAGAAGATAAAGGCGGCGCTGGACGCCCGCACCGATCCGGGTTTGGTGATCATTGCCCGCACCGACGCGGTTGCGCCGAACGGGTGGGACGACGCGATCAAGCGCGCCGAGGCCTATCACGCAGCGGGTGCGGATATGGTCTTCGTCGATGGCATCAAGACGCTCGACGATATGGATACCTACACGACCCGTCTGGTCGAGCAGGGGTTGCCCTGTCTTTATAACGGCAGCCTGTTGCCGGCCCCCGACCTGGCCGACCGTGGTTTCAAGCTCATGATCACCGGCGGCGGCCATGCGCTGTCCTATGCCGCGGTATGTCAGGCCTTGCGGGACCTCAAGGAAGGCGGTGGTATCGGCGAGCCGCGCGATACGGATCGCTTCAATGCCACGACCAGTCTGCTGGGACTACCGGAGATTTACGAACTCGAGAAGCGCTACGCCGTCGATCAGGCGGATTAGAGCGGTTACAGGACAATCGATAGGAGATTGCAATGGGCATGACGATTGCGGAGAAAATTCTGGCCGCTCATGCGGGCGCGGATACAGTCACGTCGGGCCAGTATGTCTGGTGCAAGGTCGACGCGACAAGCGGCCACCGGCTGCCTGAACTGGAAGAATTCGGTGTCGACCGGGTCTGGGACAAGGACAAGGTCTTCATGGTCGATGATCATCAGGCACCGCCGCCGACTATTGCCGCGGCGAATAAGGTCAAGGAGCTGCGCCGCCTTATCAAGAAATACGACATCACCAACTTCTTCGAATATGGCCGGGGCGGAATCCTGCATCAGGTGTTCGCGGAGAATGGCATGTACGCACCGGGCGAATTGGTCGCGCAATGCGATTCCCATTCGACGGCCGGCGGCGTGTTCAATGCCTGCGTGACCAACGCCAATCTCGACGCGGTCCACGTACTGGCTTTCGGCGAGCTCTGGTTTCGGGTGCCGGAGTCGGTGCGCGTTATCCTGAACGGCACCCTACCGTCCTGGTGCGTCGGCAAGGATGTGATCCTTAAAGTCGCGAGCGAACTCGGCACCGATTACGGGCTGTACAGGTCGGTCGAATATACCGGGCCCGTCGCCAGCCAAATGACCATGGCGCAGCGCTGGACGGTGACCAATATGGGCGTCGAAGTCGGGGCGAAGTTCGCGATATTCGAAGGCGACGATAAAACCGATGCTTTCTTGAAGGATCGTGTGACCCGCCCTTACGAACATGTCACCGCGGATCCGGATGCGTCCTACGTTGCCGAATATGAATTCGATCTGAGCGACCTAACCCCGATGGTGGCACGGCCCGGCGATCCCGGAAACGGGGTTCCGGTAGAGAGTGTCAAAAGCGAGCGGGTCAAGGTCGACCAAGCCTTCCTGGGGTCTTGCACCAACGCGCGGCTGGAAGATTTAGAAGTCGCGGCGCGGATCCTGAAGGGCAGAAAGGTGCACCCCGATGTGCGAATGCTGGTGAGCCCGTCTTCACAGGAAGTCTTCGGCGAAGCACTCAAGGCGGGGTACCTGGAAACCTTGCTCGATGCCGGCGCGCTGGTTGAGCATTCGACCTGCGGCCCCTGCTATGGCGGGCATCTTGGGGTGCTTGGTGATCACGAAACCTGTATCTCCAGCAGCAACCGCAATTTCACCGGCCGCATGGGCAGTCCACTTTCCCATGTCTGGTTGTCCAGCCCGGCGACGGTTGCGGCATCCGCGATTGCGGGTGAGATCGCCGACCCAAGAGAATATTTGTGACGCGGTTTAAAGGAGGCATGCGATGGAAACCGTAAAATCTGGCCGCATTTGGAAATTCGGCGATCACATCAGCACCGATTTTATGATGCCGGGCCACCGGGTTTTGGCAAACCCCGGCATCTCGCCAGAGGAAGCGGCGAAATTCTGCATGGAGGCCAACCGCCCCGGTTGGGCGGTGTCCGAGGTTCAGGCAGGCGATATCCTGGTGGCCGGCAAAAATTTCGGCTGCGGCTCAAGCCGCAATGGATCGCAATCTCTTAAAGCACTGGGCCTTTCCGTTGTACTGGCGGAATCCGTGTCCCGCATTCACCTGCGAAATGCGGTTAATACCGGCCTGCCGACCCTGGTCGCACCGGGGATAACGGCGTTTGTTGAAGAAGGCCAGCGCATCGAGGTGAACATCGTCACCGGGACCGTTGAAAATCTCGACACCGGCGGGATGCTTCAAGCGGAAGCTTGGGAAGAAGGCACCCCGCCCTATGAACTTCTGATGGCGGGCGGCCTCGATGCATTCATGCGGGCAAAGCTGAAAGAACGCGGGCTCGTTTCCTCCTGAAGCGTTGGCGTGGCCAGTGCTGATGCACCCCATTCGCCATTGAACCCCATTTGATCAGCCGGCAAAATGCTGTTGACGTCAGCGCCGCGGGAAGCATTGAGGTGTTTTACAACCGAAAACGACGCTGCGGTTACCTCGGAAATATCAGTCAGGATGACTTCCAAGAGCACGCAACCGACCCTATTTGAACTGTCCACTGAAACAGAGCAAGACCATATGATCCAAAGGCGACATCGCGTGGACAATTGCCTTGATCAAAGAGTTCTCGTGCTGCCTACGAATATCGCAGCAAATGAGTAGCGGCTTCTCCATCGCCACACGTACCCAGAGATTGTTTCGCTAACGTTCCACGCGTTCGCCTTCAAACGTTGTGATCTTCTCGACTAACTCTTCCGGTAGGGAAGCGGAGCTGTGTGTCGTCTGGTCGGCATTGACCCAGACGACTTCGCCCGTCGCCCGCAGGTCGTCGGCGTCCTTGGGATGGATTTCCAGGAGGAAGGTGAGCGAAGTTCGCCCCATCCGCGACGTACGCACATGGACCTCGATATCCTCGTCGAATTCAATCGGCTGCTGATACTCCACCAGCGTACGGACGGTATGATAATCCTCGCCCGTACGCTCGACCTGCCCCATATAATCGTACGGCAGTTTGCGGAAATATTCGGTAATCGCCGTATCGAAATAGGTCAGGTAGTGGGCGTTAAAGACGATCTTCTGTCCGTCCACCTCGGCATACCGAACGCGAAATGGCCACGCAAACCGAAAGTCGGATTTCGCCATCGATCAGCTCCCCTTTCGGGCGTGGATCACACGTGTCATACCCGGCA
>JAJFJC010000437.1 GCA_021774385.1 Alphaproteobacteria bacterium | reverse complement strand
GTTGAAACACGGACAGGCCGTACCGGTCCTGCCCGTCGCCAACCGGTCTCCTCTCAGAAACGTTTGCCAGGGTGACCTGGTCTGCGCCATGGCGCAGGCGGCGCAGGCCGGATCGGGCATCGGTCATATCAAGAGCTTTATCCGCGCCTTTAAGGCATTCGAGCTCGATCGGGAATTGGGGCCACATGCGCCCACCGACCGTATCCTCCTGGAGCCGGTCGGCGTTTGCGGCTTGATCACGCCCTGGAACTGGCCGATGAACCAGGTGACCTTGAAGGTCATTCCGGCCTTGGCTGCCGGCTGTACGATGGTTCTCAAGCCTTCGGAAATTGCGCCGCTATCGTCACTGCTGTTTGCCGAGTTCGTCGACGAGGCGGGCTTTCCCGCCGGTGTCTTTAATTTGGTCAATGGTGACGGGGCAGGGGTCGGTACACAGCTTTCCGGCCATCCCGACGTCGATATGATCTCGTTCACCGGTTCGACGCGTGCCGGCACCGCGATTTCAAAGAACGCGGCGGACACGATCAAGCGGGTCAGTCTGGAGCTCGGCGGCAAGGGTGCGAACTTGGTCTTCGCCGATGCCGACGATAAGGCGGTAACGCGCGGCGCGCGGCATTGCTTCAACAATTCGGGCCAGTCCTGCAACGCGCCGACGCGAATGCTGGTAGAACGTCCAATCTACGCGCAGGCAGTCGAAAGTGCCGCGCAGGCGGCGGAACAGACCGCCGTTGATATCGCCGCCAAGGATGGCCGACATATCGGGCCGGTCGTATCCGAAGTGCAGTTCGATAAAATCCAGGCCCTCATCGAAAAGGGCATGGCCGAAGGCGCGCGCCTCGTTGCCGGTGGTCCGGGGCGTCCGGAGGGCATGAACCGTGGTTACTTCGTCCGCCCGACCGTGTTCGCCGATGTGAACAACGATATGACAATCGCGCGTGAGGAAATCTTCGGCCCGGTTCTATCGATGATTCCCTTCGATAGCGAGGAAGAGGCTATCGAAATCGCGAACGATACGCCCTATGGCCTGACCAACTATGTCCAGACGCAGGACGGTGCCAAGGCCAACCGTGTCGCGCGCCGTTTGCGGTCCGGCATGGTTGAGATGAACGGACAGTCGCGCGGCGCTGGTGCGCCCTTCGGCGGTTACAAGCAATCCGGCAATGGCCGTGAAGGCGGCGTCTGGGGGCTCGAGGATTTTCTCGAGGTCAAGTCGGTGAGTGGCTGGGCCGCCGAGTAGAAAGCAGGTTCGCGCGGGAGGGATGACATGATCAACGTCAATGGGATGGCGCATGTCATCCTCACCGTTAGTCAGTTCGACAAGGCGAAAGCCTTCTACTCAAGGCTGATGCCGGCGCTCGGGATGGAGAACGTCTTCGACGGCAGCAATATGTGCTACTTCGTCGGCGGTCGTACGGCGGTCGGTATACAGCCTTGTGATCCTGTTTTTGCGGGTGAGCGATTTGTCCAGGGACGCGTCGGACTGCATCATATCTGCTTGCGGGCGCGTTCCCGAGAGGATGTCGACAGGGTTGGGGGCCTCCTCGAGGAAATGGGGGCGCATATCGTAAAGTCGCCGCAAGAAGGGACCTGGGCACCTGGATATTACTATGTGTTGTTCGAAGACCCGGACGGCATTCGCGTCGAGGTGAATTTTGTCCCCGGCCAAGGCGTGTTGGCGGAAGATCAAAGTTTCAACCCGTCGGGCGATTATAAGAAATGAACAAGGTTCCGTAGAGACGGGTAGGAGGAAAGTAATGGATTTGACGGTGGTGGAATATGAGAAGCGCGGCACGATCGCCTATGTGACGCTCAATCGGCCGGACAAGCTCAACGCCATGAACCAGGCGATGCACCAAGAACTGGGCCAGATTTGGCAGGACTTTCAGCACGATCCCGCCCTGCGCGTTGCAATCCTCTCCGGAAATGGGCGTTGCTTCAGCGCCGGGGCGGATCTTTCCGGCGGTGCGCCCGACAATTACCGTTACACGGGCGACTTCCCGGATATCTCGCGGACGCGCGGTGTCTACAAACCCATCGTCGCGGCGCTGCACAGCCATGTCGTCGGCTATGGCATGTGGATCGCCCTCGATGCGGATATTCGCGTGGCGGCGGAGGACACGTCGTTCTGGCTGCCGGAGCCGCAATGGGGCATCGCCACGATCCCGGCGGCTTGGTTTCCGAAGATCATGCCCTGGGCGATTGCGTCCGAGTTGTTGTTGCTTGCCGACCGCGTCGACGCGGAACGCGCGCGGGAGGTCGGGCTCGTCAACAAGGTCGTTTCCCAGGATCAATTGTTGGCGGAGGCGGAAAAAATCGCGCAACGTCTTTCAGATTTGAGCCCAGCGGCGGTACAAGGTATGAAAGAGCTGATGGTTCGTGGCAGCAATATGGACTACACCGCCGTCGATCAGTTGACGGAGATCGTGCAGAACCGTGTCATGAACTCGGAAGACCGCAAGGAGGGTGGCCGGGCGTTCGTCGAGAAACGCGCCGCGCGCTGGCCGGAGTCGTGAGCGCGAATATCGACATTCGTCCCATCACGCCCAATGTCGGCGCCGAAATCTCCGGCATCGATCTTGGACAGGTGACGTCAGGCCAAGCGGAGGCCTTGCGGGTCGCGCTGGCCGAGCGTAAGGCCATCGTGTTCCGCGACCAAGACATTACCACCATCCAGTTCGCCCAATTCATGCAGATCTTTGGCGAAACGGTGAAGGAGGATTTGGTCGCTGAAGAGGGCAATCCGCCGGAAGTCGGTGCGATCCATATCCGGCCCGAGGAACGTCAGCGCATCAACTTCTGGCACATGGATCACTCTTTTCGAGAGTATCCGTCGAAGGTGCTTGCCTTGCATGCGCATATGCTGCCGCCCTGCGGTGGCGATACGTTGTTTGCCAGCCTCGAAGCCGCCTATGACGGTTTGTCCGACGAGATGAAAACGCGGATCGAGGGACTGCATACGTTGCACAAGGTCACGCAGACCCAGAATTCCAAACGCCGCTATACGCGGGAAGTGATTGACGCCATGGACGAAGCGCCGACGGTGCGCCATCCGCTGGTCGGTCTCAATCCCGACAATGGCCGTAAGTTTCTGTTCGTCAATATTCCGATCTATTGCCGCAGCATCGAAGAGATGCAAAACGAGGAGGGCGATGCGCTTCTGGCGAAACTCTACCGTCATGTGCAGCGGCCGGAGTTCCATTTTCGCTTAATTTGGCGCCCGAACACACTGATCGTATGGGAAAACGTCCATTGTCTACATTACCCGGTTGCCGACTATTTTCCGCATGAGCGCAAATTGTGGCGCGTCGTGATCAAGCCCACGACGCGGCCGGTGCTCGCGTAACCGCCTTTACGACGCCCAGCGATGTTTGGCCGTGTATCGTTCCGTGAAGCGGGTGATTTCGTCTTCGAATTCCATCGTCAGGCCAATCTCGTCAAGGCCGTTCAGCAAACGGTGTTTGTCAAACGCATCGATTTCGAAAGTGTAAGTCGTCTGATCCGGCCCCGTCAGGCTTTGTGCATCAAGGTCAATGGCGATCTCCGCGCCCGGGCCCTCGTGTAGTTGACGGCGCAGCGTTTCGCAATCGGCCGACGGGAGGCGGACCGGCAGGACGCCGTTTTTGATACAATTGCTGTAATGAATATCGCCGAAGCTTGGCGCGATCACCGAACGGACGCCATTCGCCGCGAGCGCGGTTACCGCGTTCTCACGCGATGAGCCGCAACCCCAATTCATATCGGCGACGAAGATCCGGCCGCCGCGATAGGGTTCCTTGTTGTAGATGAAATCCTTCTCCGACCCATCGGCATTGAACCGTAAATCGTGAAATAGGTATTTGGGGTAGTCCGGATCGGTTCCGGGACGGCGTAGGAAGCGGGCCGGAATGATCTGATCGGTATCGCAATTGGCGATGTCGATCGGCACAGCCGCCGAGGCGAATGTCTTGAACGGTTTCAAACCTTTTTTGCCAGCCATGATCAAACCTCCTCGACGAGTGTGCGGACATCGGTAAATTTTCCTGTCACCGAAGCGGCGGCGGCCATCGCCGGGCTGACCAAATGCGTCCGGCTGTCGAGACCCTGGCGGCCGCGGAAGTTGCGGTTGCTGGTCGACGCGGAGCGTTCACCCGGCGCCAACATGTCGCCGTTCATGGCGGCGCACATGGAGCAACCGGGCTCGCGCCATTCCATGCCCGCTTCGGTGAAGATCCGGTCGAGACCTTCCGCTTCCGCCTGCTTTTTCACCAGCCCCGAACCGGGTACGACGAGGGTACGCACCTGCGCGCGGCGGCCCTTCGCTACAGCGGCGGCGGCACGCATATCCTCGATCCGGCTGTTGGTGCAGGCGCCGATGAAAACCGTATCGACCGTGATATCGGAAAGCGGCATACCGGGTTTGAGGTCCATATATTCGAGCGTCGCGACCATATCGGCGCGCACCAGGGGGTCGGCTTCGCCAGCCGGGTCGGGGATTACCTCGGTGACCGGCAGCGCCCATTGCGGGCTGTTGCCCCAGGTCACCATTGGCGCGATAGCGTCGCCGTCGAGCGTGACCTCCTTGTCGAACCGCGCGTCTTCGTCCGAGGGCAGGGTGCGCCAATAGGCGATGGCTTCGTCCCATCGTTCACCCTTCGGCGCGTATGGCAGGCCGTGGCAATAGTCGAACGTCGTGTCGTCCGGCGCGATGATGCCGGAACGCGCGCCCGCCTCGATCGACATATTGCAGACTGTCATGCGGCCTTCCATCGATAGGGCTTCGATGGCGGGGCCGGCATATTCGATGGCATAGCCGGTTCCGCCGGCGGCGCTGATCTTTCGGATGATGGCGAGGATGACGTCCTTGCCGCTGACGCCGAAGCCGAGCCGGCCCTCGATACTGATACGCATTGTTTTCGGCTTGCGGAACCAGAGCGATTGGGTCGCCAACAGATGCTGGACTTCCGTTGCGCCGATACCGAATGAGATGCAACCGAGCGCGCCATGCGTGGAGGTATGGGAATCGCCGCAGGCGAGCGTGATGCCGGGCAGGGTGATGCCTTGTTCCGGGCCGACGACATGAACGATACCGTGCCGGTCGTCGGTCATTGAAAAATGCGTGAAGCCGAATTCTTCCGCGTAATTCTCCAGTTCCTCGACCGTTTGCCGCATTTCGCCTTCGGGTATGTCCTGCAGGACTTTTGCCGTGGTCGGAATGCTGTGGTCGGGCGTGCCGTACAGTTTATCCGGTTCGCGGATTTTTAATCCCTTGGCTTTGAGCATGCCAAAGGCGCGAAAATGCAAATCGTGGATCAAGTGGCGGTCGATATAGAGCAGCACGTCGCCGTCTTCACGAGCAGTGATGACATGTTCGTTCCAGATTTTTTCGAATAGCGTCTTGCCCATGGATATCGGCCTCATTCCAATCACGTTTCGGCAAGTGTAGACAACGACGCGACTACAATGAAGTGTTGCGGCAAATTCAGCCGCTTAAAACCTCGCGCAAGGTTGCCGCCAGTTCCTGTTTTCGGAACGGTTTGAGTAGTAGAGGAACGTTGCTGTCCCGTTGGCCGGCTTGGTATAATTTGTTGGCGGTATAGCCTGAAATATACATGAGCTTGATATCTGGCCGGTGCTCTTTCGCTTGTTTTGCCAAGTTCGGGCCGCTTATGCCGCCCGGCATTACGACGTCCGTTAAAAGTAGATCAATTTGCGCCGCGCTTTTTAACGTCTCGAGCGCTGAAACACCGTCTTCCGCATCCATGACGATGTAACCGAGACTCGAGAGCATGTTGATCGTCAAAGTCCGAATATCATGATCATCCTCAACGATAAGGATCGTTTCGCCTTGGGCTTTAGGAATGTCGGTTTTCTCACTTTGGATTGCCATCGCTTTCCAATCGACTTCGGGCAGATACACCCGGACCGTCGTTCCGGTGCCTATTTTGCTTTCAATTTCAATGTGACCGCCGGACTGCTTGGTGAAACCGAAAACCATACTAAGGCCGAGACCCGACCCCTCACCGACACCCTTGGTGGTGTAAAACGGATCAAACGCATGGGCCAAAACATCTGGCGTCATGCCAGAACCGGTATCGGTAACCGAGAGCACCAGATAATCGCCTGGTGTCACTTCCGCGTGGGTCGAGGCGTAGTTGGCGTTGAGATGCGCTTTGCTTGTCTCGATGCGCAATATTCCACCGTTTGGCATCGCATCGCGTGCGTTGACGGCAAGATTGAGCAACACGCTCTCCAACTGTGCCGGGTCCACTTCGGTTGTCGAGATCAAAGGGTCGAGATTTGCTTCTATGTCGATCGTTTCACCGAGCGCGCGGTGCAGCATATCCAAGACGCTGGTTACATGATCGTTTAGGTCGATAATCTTTGGCGATAATGACTGTTTTCGCGAAAAAGCGAGAAGTTGCCGATTCAATGTGGCGCCGCTAAGCGCGGCCTTCATTGCGGGTTCAAGGAAAGCGCTTAAATTATCGTGTTCACTTAGTTCCTCGGCCAGAAAATCGAGATTGCCAATAATAACGCCAAGCAGGTTGTTGAAATCATGCGCGATGCCGCCTGTCAATTGCCCCACGGCTTCCATCTTCTGGGCCTGAATGAGCTGGCTTTGCAGATTGTGCTGATCGGTAACGTCCATGTTGACGGTGCCGATGGCGGTGCAATCGCCGCTGGGGCCGAAAATTGGAAATCTATGGATCCAAGTCTTGCGCGTTACACCATCAGGATATGTCAGTTCGCGATCTTGAATGACGGCGGCGCGGGATTCTATAACCTTCCTATCATGCGCTTTACTAACGACATTCTTATCACTCGGAAAAAAGTCGTGGATGTTCTTACCCAGGCAGTCCGCTTCGGACCCGACGTTTAACCATTCGCGGAAAGTGCGGTTTACAATCAGGTAATTTCCCTCGATACCCTTTAGGTAGACACCGGCGGGAAAATTATCGACCACTGCGTGGAACCGTGCCTCGCTCTCCTTGAGCTGCCGTTCTGCTTGCCTGGATTTGGTAACGTCCAGGGCCATGCCGAAAAAACCGCGTACCTGCCCATCTGGCCCAATGTCTGGCACGTTTGTGACGTGAACGTCGCGCGTTTTGCCGTCCGCATAATCTATCGTGGTATCGAACGTTACGATGTTCCCCTTGAGTGTTTCGTGGATTTTCTCGCGGACGTCATCGTAAATATCTCCCTGAACTTCCTTCAGTGTTCTTCCGATAAAACTATCTGGCGTCGTGGCGTGCCATTCAGCGCCGGTCTTGTTGAACAGAACGTATCTTTCCTCGCTGTCGACGTAGATGATCAGGGCTGGGATCGAGTCGATAACCAGACGCAACTGCGCTTCGCTTGCCGCAAGCTGTCGCTCGACACGCTTACGTTCGGAATTGTCGATGGCAACGGTGCCAATCGCCGAAATCGCGCCGTCACTTTGCTTGATGGGAAATTTAACGATAATTCTGTCGTACTGGGTGCCATCATGGCGGGTAATGGTGGTTTCGCGCTCACACACCTCGCCGGTTCTGACGACCTTCTGTTCAGTATCCGTTAGAAAATCAACCCGCTGCTTATCCGCGATGAGTTCGCCCATCGACTTTCCGGCGAGTTCTTCGGCGGAATGGCCCAGCCATTCTTGGTGAGATTTGTTGACCATCAAGTAACGCCCTTGAGGATCTTTGATGCTCATGCTGACGGGCGTGTTTTCGAAGAAAACGCGGAATCGTTCGTCACTTTCTCGTAAAGCACGTTCCGCCGCTTCCTTTTCCGCTTCGAGCTGTAATCGGTCGAAACAGCGGTTCAATATGGCGTCGAGTATATTTATCTCCACGGGCTTGTAGAGAATCTCCGATGCTCCGTTGCGAAGTGCGTGAAGTACGGCTTCGGTATCGGTATGGTCGATCGCCAACACGCATGGAATTTTAGGCAATCGTTCCCGCAAGGCATCTATTAACTCGGCGCCATTATTTCCACCAAACCCTGCGTCGATAACCGCGATATCGGCGGCGAATTCGCACGCGTGCTCCACCAAATTTCCGTATTCGCGCGCAATGGCTACGCTATAGCCAAGACCGCGTAGTGCATCGGCCGTGGCGTCGGCGATGTCGTTGTCATCATCGGCAACTAAAATACGGCGGATGTCTTGTTGATGAGCTTGTGCGGGGAACGTTTCAAGCGTGGAAATGTCCATTCACTCGTGCTCCCGATTCCGTGCATTTGCATACCCAACCATCACGGGTTGCGCACGAACCGTGACTAAATCAGGAATACGAGGGAGATAAAATCTCGGCGTACAAGTGCTGTTCATTAGATGCTGTCTGCCGCCAGTCCACGCCATATGGCTGATCGTTCCCACCGTGTCGTAATGGCACCTTCATGGCACCCTGATGAAGACGGAGTGTCGGCGATATTTGGTAAATGAACTCTTAACCGCGTCGCTTTTAAAGGGGCGAAAGATGGAATTTTACTAAAATTGTCTTACTAAGATGACCGCAGCATCGTGAAATGGATGTTAATGAGGCCTTTTTCTTTTCGCTCTGCCATAAACCGATATCAGCGTCCGAACGCGTAACCTTGCGTATTTCGGGCGGTCGAGGCGGCTTTTAGTAAATTGCCGTCTCGCGCGACCGCGCACATCCGGCCTTGCGACCAATCGTCACCGACGGAAACGTCATGGCCCCGGTCTCGGAGTTCGCTGATTGTACTTTTCGCGAAACGTCCTTCGACCGTGAGCGAACGGAGCGCCGCGCGCTTTGGATAAAATGAATCCGGAAAATGGGACGTGTTGAAGGTCGGAGCGTCGGCCGCTTGCTGTAAGTTTTGGCCATGGTGGACATGGCGCAGGAAAAACTGCAAGGCCCATTGATCCTGGCGGTCCGCCCCGGGGGTTCCGAAGGCCATATAGGGTTTACCGTCCCTGCACGCGAAGCCGGGACTTAGGGTTGTTCGTGGTCTCTTGCCGGGCTTAATCCCACCGGGCGTGCCTTCTTCAAGCGTGAAAATCTGGCCGCGATTTGAAAGTGCGAATCCAAGTTCAGGAATTGTTGGCGAGCTACGTAGCCAACCGCCGCTGGGCGTGATCGACACCATGTTTCCATGCCGGTCGGCGACGTCGAGATGGACCGTGTCGCCCGTTGCGATCGAGACGGCGGGGTCGCTTTGGCTGGCTGCGACGAGCGAGCCATCGTCGCGTACCGATAGGCGGCGCCCATCGGGAAGGCCGTAGACAACCGGACCGCCATATCCGGAAATGCTGCCGGGTCTGATGGCGTCGGACGCGCTTTGTCCAATGAGAGTTCGGCGCGCGGCATTGTAGCTTTCCGACAGCAGGGTATCCATTGGTACATCGACGAAATTGGGATCACCGTAGAACTTTTCCCGGTCCGCGAAGGCAAGCTTCGTACTTTCGGCAACATGGTGGACGAAGTCCGCGCCGTTGGAATCCATGGTGTCGAGATCGAATCCGCGAAGTAGGGCGAGTTGTTGGAGAAAAACGGGGCCTTGGCTCCAGGGACCGCATTTGAATACGGTATAGTCACCATATTCGAGCGACAACGGGGCTTCGATGCTAGCTGACCAACGCGCCAGATCGTCGCCGGCCAGGAAGCCGGCGTGAGGCCTGCCGGATGTGTCAAGAAACGCTTTGTCCCGACAGAAGCGGTCTATCGTTTCCGCGACGAAACCCCGATAAAACGCATCGCGCGCCGCTTCGATCTGCTTTTCACGGTCACCACCAACCGACTCGGCTTCGCGCAAAATTCGCTCGAACGTGTCCGCCAGAACCGGATTGGAGAATAGCTGGTTCGGCTTTGGGACATTGCCGCCGGGGCAATATACCGCCGCGGACGAAGGCCAATGTTCGACGAACAATTCCTTCAGGGCATCGATCGTCGCAACCACGCGCGCCGCGATTGGATAGCCGTTGCGCGCGTGTCCGATAGCGGGTTCGAGAACGTCGCGGACCCGCATCGTGCCCCAGTCACGGAGCAGCAACATAAAGGCGTCGAAGGCACCGGGTACCACCAGCGGCAACAATCCCGCGCCCGGTACGATATCGAGCCCCAAGTCACGGTATGCCCCAGCGGTAGCCTTGCCGGGCGCGACGCCTTGGCCGCAAATGACGGAAACTTTCTGTGTCTTGCCGTCGCACAAAATTATCGGTGCGTCGCCGGCTGGACCCGCCATCGACGGTTCCACAACCTGCAAGGTCAGCGCGGTGGCAATGGCCGCGTCGAAAGCGTTGCCGCCTTTTTCCAGAACCGACATTCCCGCAGCTGTTCCGAACCAATGCGTTGACGCGACCATACCGAAGGTGCCGGTCAATTCGGGCCGCGTCGTGAACGGCGGTTCACCAGGCAATTGTTTCGAGGGCGGCGTGGCGCTGCCTCGGAAAAGATGCTCGATTTCTTGGTCGTTTAGCGTCATTTCAGGTATCCAAGGTGTTGAGCCGTTCCCAATCGCTCAGGTGATGTGAATAGTCGTTCCACTCATCGGTTTTAATCTTCACATAGGCCGCCGTGAACTCGCCGCCCAGCGATTGCTTGAACACTTTATTGCGATCGAAGGCGCGGATCGCATCGATCAGGTACAGCGGCAATCGCTTGGCCCGGACCGTTTGGCCTTCGGCATACATATCCACGTCGGTCCGTTTGCCGGGATCGATCTTGTTTTCGATGCCGTACAGGCCGGCGGCGAGATAGACCGCTTGCATCAAATACGGGTTCGCGGCGCCGTCGGCGAGGCGGAATTCAAATCGGCCCGCATCCGGCGTGCGTACCATATGGGTGCGGTTGTTGCCGGACCAGGTCACTGTATTCGGCGACCATGTTGCGCCGGAACTCGTGACGGGCGCATTAATACGCTTGTAGCTGTTGACCGTGGGATTGGTTATGGCGCAAAGCGCCTCCGCATTTTGGAGCACACCGCCCAGGAAGTGATGCGCCAAGGTCGAGAGGCCAAGCTCATCCTTCTTATCGAGAAACAAATTCTTCTTGCCTGATTTGTCCCAGACCGAAATATGTATATGGCAGCCATTGCCAGTCAGGTGAAGAAACGGCTTCGGCATGAAGGTGGCGCGCAGGCCATGATTCTCGGCAATCGACTTGACCATGAATTTGAAAAATGCGTGCCGGTCGGCGGTCACCAACGCATCATCGTAATCCCAATTCATCTCGAATTGGCCGTTGGCGTCCTCGTGATCGTTCTGATAAGGGCCCCAGCCAAGCGTTTGCATGGCGTCGCAGATCTCCGCGATTACCTCGTAGCGCCGCATCAGGGCGGATTGGTCATAACAAGGCTTGGGATCGATATCGCGGGGGTCGGAAATATCGGCGCCGTCCGCGTCGATAAGGTGATATTCGGCCTCGACACCCGTCTTCATACGGTAGCCATGCTTGGCTGCGGCGGCGATCATGCGTTTGAGGACGACCCGTGGTGCCTGTTCGACGCTGCTGCCGTTCATGACAAGATCGCCGGCGACCCAGGCAACGTCGGGTTTCCAGGGGAGTTGCATCACGCTGGAGGTGTCCGGCACCGCGAACATGTCTGGATGTGCTGGCGTCATATCCAGATAGGCGGCGAAACCCGCGAAACCGGCGCCGTCCTTTTCCATGCCCGACGCTGCGGATGCGGGTACCAGCTTCGAGCGCTGGACGCCCTTCAGATCGGTAAAATTGAACAGGAAATACTTGATCCCATTTTTCTTGGCGAAGGCTTCCAACTTGCCGGCCATGTATCGTCTCCCCCGTGTCTGTCTTTGCTGTCAGCTTGAACCCGGTATCCAGTCTGTCCCGGCCAGTGGCACTTGTGCCATCGCGGCGGCTTCCACGGTTAAGGCGACCATGTCCTCGGGTTCCAGATTGTGGACATGTGACTTGCCGCAGGCGCGCGCCAAGGTTTGGCATTCCATGGTCAGTGTCGAGAGATAGTTGCGCACGCGTCTCGCGCCCTCTTCGGGGTCGAGCCTAGCTTCGAGCTCGGGGTCCTGCGTGGTTATTCCAACGGGACAGCGTCCGGTGTGGCACATATGACAATCGCCCGGAGTGGTTCCGAGTGCCGTGTAATCTTCTTCGTAAAGTGGGGCGTTGCAATTCAATGCCATCAGCGCCGCCATCCCTATTGAAACCGCATCCGCCCCCATCGCCAAGGCCTTCGCGACATCGGCGCCGGTACGGATTCCGCCGGAGACGATCAGTTGAACCTCGCGATGCATATTCATTTCGCGTAGCGCCTCTACCGCGAGCCGGACGGCCGGCAGGGTCGGAATACCGACATCCTCGATAAAGACGTCCTGGGTCGCCGCCGTGCCGCCTTGCATGCCGTCGACGACGACCGCATCCGCGCCGGCCTTGACCGCGAGCGTCACGTCGTAACGGGTGCGCGTCGCGCCGACCTTGACGTAGATCGGTTTCTCCCAATTGGTGATTTCACGCAGTTCGCGGATTTTGATTTCCAGGTCGTCCGGCCCGGTCCAATCCGGATGGCGGCAGGCGCTGCGCTGATCGATTCCGGTTGGCAATGTGCGCATCTCGGCGACGCGGTCGGTGATTTTCTGGCCCAACAGCATGCCACCGCCGCCCGGCTTCGCGCCCTGACCGACGACGACTTCGATAGCATCGGCCTGGCGCAACTGGTCGGGCGTCATGCCATAGCGCGACGGCAAATACTGATAGATCAGGGTCTTGGAGGCTTCGCGCTCCTCTTGCGTCATGCCACCATCGCCGGTGGTCGTGCTGGTCCCCATCGCCGTGGCGGCGAGACCGAGCGCTTGTTTGGCGTTGGCGCCCAACGCGCCGAAGCTCATACCGGCAATCGTAATCGGAATGTCCAATTTAATCGGCTTGGAGGCATGGCGGGCGCCGATGGTTACGTCGGTATCGCAGCGCTCGCGGTAGCCTTCCAGCGGGTAGCGCGACATGGATGCACCAAGAAATACGAGATCGTCAAAATTGGGCACGCTGCGTTTCGCGCCGCCGCCGCGAATTTCGTAAATACCTTCGCCCGCCGCGCGGTGAATTTCAGAAATCACCCGGGGTGGAAAGGTCGTTGATTTGTTGCGCTCGTTGCTCATACCGTGCTTCCGCTCAATAACTGCCGGCGTTGTCGATGTTGAAATTGTAAAGCTGGCGGGCGGAACCATAGCGCCGGAAGCTTCCGGCGTCGGCGTCCAAACCGGCTTGCGCCAAAAGCGATTTTAGCGCTGCGAGATGGGTCTCCCCCATTTCCTTTTCGACGCAATCCGCGCCAAGACTGGCGACGGTACCGCGCACGAAAATCTGCGCCTCATAAAGAGAGTCGCCGAGGTCCGCGCCGACATCGCCCAGCACGACGAGCTTGCCTGCTTGGGCCATGAAGGCGGCCATGTGACCAATGGAACCTTGGACGACAACATCGGCGCCCTTGAGCGAAATGGCGCAACGCGCGCTGGCATCGCCCTCGATTACCAGCAAGCCGCCATGTGCGGTCGCGCCCGCGGATTGGCTGACATCGCCCCGGATGCGCACCATGCCGGACATCATGTTTTCGGCCACCCCGGTACCCGCATTCCCGTTCACGGTAACCGTCGCTTCTTGGTTCATTCCGGCACAATAATAACCCGTATGGCCTTCGATCGTGACGTCGATTGGATGGGTTAGGCCGGCGGCCAGGGCATGGGCGCCGTTGGGATGCAGGACGCGGAACTGGCGTTCGCCATCGTCGCCATCGCGCATCTGGAGTCGCCTGTTAAGGTCGCGGACTTCAGCGGAACTGAGATCGAATGTTTCCATTTCCTATGCTTGACCCCAGCTATAGACGGTCGCGGGTTCCGGTTCCCACACAGTTGCGCCCTCGACGCCGGGAAGCTGCGCCAGTGCGCGGAACTCCGATGCCATGGCGACCCAATCGTCGGTTTCAGCCATGACGGCGGGCTTGCAGGCGATCGGGTCGCGCAAGACGGAAAAGCCGTCACGTGTCCCCACGGCAAAGGTATAGAAGCCATCGAGGTCACTGATTGCCGCTTCCAGCGCTTCGGCAATGGTGGCGCCTTGCCCCAGCCGCCAGGTCAGGTAGCCGGCGGCGACCTCGCTATCATTGTCGGTCTGGAAGGCAATGCCGGCGTTGTCGCGGAGCCAGTCGCGCAAACGGTGGTGGTTCGAAAGCGACCCGTTATGGACTAGGCACAGATCATTGCCGGTATTGAAGGGGTGCGCGCCCTCGGTCGTGACCGCGCTTTCCGTCGCCATGCGGGTATG
>JAJFJC010000436.1 GCA_021774385.1 Alphaproteobacteria bacterium | reverse complement strand
GATGGAGGCCGTGGGACAATTGACCGGCGGCATCGCCCATGATTTCAACAACCTTCTTACCGCGATCGTCACAAGCAACGAATTGATAATAGACGGTCTGCCCGCCGGAAGCCCCCTGGCGGCCTTCGCCAATTCCGCGATTAACGCAAGTCTACGCGGCGGTGAATTGACCGCGCGCTTGCTCACTTTCGCACGCCAGCAACCGCTAAATACGACGACCGTCGAGTTGAGTGAATTGGTCACGAACATGCATGGTCTTTTATCCCGCACCTTGGGAGACGATATCGAAATCGATCTAATCAACGCTTCCAAGAAATGGTACTGCAAAGCCGATCCAGGCCAACTTGAAAACGCAATTCTCAATCTGGCCATCAATGCGCGAGATGCAATGCCCAATGGCGGCCGTCTGTCGATAGAGTTGGGTAAATGCGGTGCCTCAACAAACAAAAATCGAAATCCGCCGAAACCATTGGGCACCGAGTTCGTAACATTCTGCATCAAGGACACCGGCATAGGGATGTCGGGAAAAATCCTGAAAAAGGCATACGATCCATTCTTTACGACAAAGGAGACCGGAAAGGGAACCGGTCTTGGCCTCAGCATGGTGCATGGCTTCGTTACGCAATCCGAGGGACATATTCATATAGATAGCGAAATTGACCAAGGTACGACCATTACGGTCTCCTTGCCGTCAGCAAAGGCCGCGAACATACCCGCCCCCCAGGAGCAGGAAGAACCGTGCAGCCTGCCTGCCAGTAAGACTGTCATTGTTGTCGACGACAATGAGATGGTTTCGGAGATGACCTCTCGAATGCTGAGAAGTCTGGGATACAAAACCTTCCTGGCATGCGATGGGCATACCGCGCTTGCTGCTATCGAAGAAAAGAAAAATATTGATCTTGTACTATCCGACGTGAAAATGCCCGGTGGAATAAGCGGGTTTGATTTGAAGGCAAAGGTGAAGTCGGCCTATCCCGAGATCAAGGTTCTCCTTTGTACAGGACATATCGATGAGTCGATGTTGGAAAATTTTCAGTCCGCGAGTGAAAAAGATATCGTTCTCATGAAGCCTTTTACACGCAAGAATTTAGTCGACGCCCTCGTCAAGGTATTCAACTGAACCAAAAGAACCCGTCTCAACCAAATGCGAACGGTTGGACATGTGGCGCCTAACCCGACGTAAACGTCGTGCTTGCGCCGGATTCCAGCTGACGTTTTAAACTGTCGATATCGCCCAGCACCCAAAGTTCCGAAATTCGCGAGTTTCCCATCCGAAAGAACGCGGCGCCAGCCCACTGCACGATTTTACCAGTCGCGGCCACGCCGAAAAAAGGTGCCTGATGCCGCCCCCTAAAGATCATTCGTGCCGCCGCGCGATCCTTCTCGACGACGATGTCTTCGATGAGGCAAGTGTAGTCCGCGAGTGCGACATGGATGGCGCGCATATATTCGATAAAGCCGTTGCGGCCGCGATGCTCCGGTCCGAGGGAGCCTCTAAACCGAAAATCCTCATCTAAGATTTCACGTGCGACATTCTCATCCGCACGATTCCAAAGCTCGCTGTAAAACCGTTCGACTAAAAATTGGGGGTCCGTCGGCATCTTGAACTCATCCTCGTTGTTTCGCCGTGGGACAGCGATGGGAATCATGGCGAAGGTCGCGACGATAATCTACTCTTATCGTGGGCTATGCGGCGCAAGGAAAATCGCTCGCCGGTTATATCGGAATCGCGGAAAGGACCATTCGATGAGCATCCAATGGACAGGGGAAAGTATAAATTTCGAAGGGTCCGAAGAGCGCTCCTTTACCGTGCAACGCGAGGACTCGAAGATACCGGGAATTTTCTGGCAGCCAGAAGTTACCAGTGCTGCGGCCCCGGTCATGCTGCTGGGTCATGGCGGCAGCGGCCATAAGCGAAACGAACGGATGCTGATGCTCGGACGTTTGTTCAGCGGCACCTACGGATGGTGCGTCATTTCGATCGACGGACCTGTGCATGGCGACCGAGGCCCTGTCACGCAAGCCACCGACCCGGCCTATGCCGCCTTGTGGAAGCGCGAGAACCCAGTCCAAGATATGATCGACGACTGGAAATTCGTGTTGGACCACGTATCCGCGCTTGATGTCGTCGACCCGAAACGAGTTGGTTACTGGGGCGTTTCCATGGGAACGATGTTCGGTATTCCGCTGGTCGCAAGCGATAAGCGCATACAGGTCGCGGTGCTCGGCAAGGCAGGCATGACCGGATCAAGCGTTAAACGCAGCAATATCGCGCCGCACTTCGAACGTTTCGCCCCGAAGGTAACGCAGCCCGTCCTCTTCACAATGCAGTGGGATGACGAACGTTTTGAACGCGACGGACAGCTCGATCTATACGATCGCATCAGCGCGACGGATAAACGCTTACACGCCTATCCAGGCGTGCATGCCGATAACGGTCTTGAATCGTTCGATGCCCAGGCGGAATTCTTGTATCGCTATCTTTGAACAGCGCTACAAGCGATAAACGCGGGCCGCGGTGTCATGAAACAACAGGGCTCGCTCGTTTGCTGAATAATCCTTGGTCATGCGTTTGAACGCATTCCACAGCACGGCATAACTACAGCTGATTTTATCAACCGGAAAGTTCGACTCGAATATTGCGCGATCCGGACCGAAACTCTCAATCGCGGTTTCGTAGTAACGCGCCGTCGCGTCGCATAACGCTTGGCTCGTCGGTGGCTTTGGATTTTCATGCCATCCGAACCCGCTGTAGTCCATATTGATGCCGCCGAGCTTGATGACGATATTCGGGCAAGTCGCAAGCAAGGCGATGCATTTTCGCCATTCGATGAATATTTCCTCGCGCTTGCCGGCGTAGGCGCCAATACCGGCGACGCCGCCTAGATGGTTTAGAACAATCCGCGTGTCCGGGAAGGATCGCGCGAGATCAACCACCTCGGCCAATTGTGGGTGCCGCACGACGGCTTCGAAAACAAGGCCAAGCGGACCGAGTTCGGCGAACCCTTCGCGGAAGGCATTATCCAAATACAAACCTGGCTTAGATGCCCGACTAATCCGAGGGTCCGCGTCCCAGGCCCCTGTTCTGCGGATACCGCGAAAGCGTTCCGGCGCGACGGCAAGCTGCGCTTCCAGCAGTGCCCTCACCCGCGAGCCGTTTTGCAATTCCGCATAACCCATGATCGCGGCGGCCACGCGCGTCTTGCCGTACAAACCCGATGCCGCCATGGCGGCAATTCCGTTCACGAACTCGACCTCGCCAACCGGCTTGAATTCCTCCGGCCCGTCGGCGCGGTACATGGCACTGCATTCGATAAACACCGACGAGACGATGTTGTGCCCGGTTTGCAGATCCTTCTGGAGCGCGTCCATCAGGTACCGTTTATGGACACGGCCCTTGCGATGATCCCATAGATGATGATGGGTATCGCAGATCGGCAGATCGGGTTCGAGTGCTTCCTCCTGAACCAAATCGAGCCATGTACCATTCGTCGCCAAGCCGTGCCCGCCCATTGCTACGGCTCGATACGGACGATGATGCACATGCCACCCTTAACCACCCGCGAGGAATGCCCGCGCCCCGTCTTGTCCTCCGCAAGCAGAACATCGCCCGGTTCCATCACATGCGTCGCCCCATCGCCGAGGCCAATTTCAACGGACGCCGTCAGGTAACAGACATACTGCCGGCGCGGCGCGTTGTGAAAATCGCGGAATCCGCCATCGGGACGCAGCGCGAATTGTGCCCCTGTTACGCCCTCAACCGCCGTGCGGGTACCGTCCCGCTCGACGTAATCGAAGCCGTCTTGTTCGGTGATATCCAAATGGGATTCGCCGTCATCTCCAGTGTAAATGCGCACCAGTTTCATGCCACGGTCTCCATAAATTTCACGGTGTGTTAAACGACAGGCGTCCGGTTGCCGTCGACATTGATGGCCGTACCGGTGATATAGGAGCCCGCGTCGGAAGCCAGGAAGCACGCCATGTTCGCGAATTCTTCGGCCTTGCCGACCCGGCCCATCGGTACCGCCTTGCCCATTTTGTCGTAAAACTCTTCGATTGTTTCGTTCGAACCGGATTTCAAATGACGCTGCAAATGCTGATCGCTTTCGATCAAACCGACCAGCATACCATTGACCAGCACGTTGTGGGGCGCCCCCTCACCCGCCAGGACCTTGGTCAGCGCCATGCCCGCCGCCCGTGATACGGCGGTCGGCGCACCGCCGGCGCGGGGTGCCTTGGCGCCAGAGTTCAACACATTGATGATACGGCCCCAGTGCCGTTCCTTCATGCCGGGAAAGACCAGTCGGATCAGCCGGACAGCCCCCATCAATTTGAGGTCGAGATCTTCTTCCCAAAGCGCATCGGTGATTTCCAAGAAATCCATCGCCCGAGAGGTACCCGCATTGTTGACCAACACATCGACGTCCCCCAATTCACCGACAATAGCTTGATGGGCGGACTTGATTGCCGCCGGGTCCCGCAAGTCGCACGGGTATGCGCCGACCTTGGCATCCGGCGCGGCGGCGCAAATCTCGGCCTTCGCTTCATTCAAAATTTCCGCGCGCCGCGCGATAATGGCAACACTCGCGCCCGATTTGGCGAATTCCATCGCCATGGCCTTGCCCAATCCAAGACTACCCCCCGTGACGATCGCCGTCCGCCCGTCCATCCTGCATTCCATTTTTACTCTCCCTGCTAAACCCTGTTGGCGGCGCGGGTGTTCACCGCGCTGTACAATTGTCAGCGAGCCTAGTCGACGACAGCCGCTGATGAAAGCAAGGTAGGAACGTAAAATCTAGGTCGGCTATGAACGAGTGGACTTTTAAAAGAAATGTTTTCTTTTCATTACTTTGATTTCAAATCGCCCGTTTATTCGCACCTATTCCAAGAGAGGCAGTTTTCCGTCTTCACAAGGAGATCGGTCAATCCGAGCAGTTCGCATAGTTCTCACGGGTCGCGGCGAAATCTGGATGGGCGCGGCCGAGCACCGTCTCCTGAATCGATAAGGCACGCTTATACAATATCTTCGCGTTCGAATTTTTTCCTTCCGCGATGTAAAGCGAAGCGAGTTCGTTTAGAACCTCCGCGTTATCGATATGGTCTTCGCCCAGACTTTTTTCACGGATTTCCAACGCATCTTCCAACAGCGAGGCCGCTTCCTTGATATCGCCTTGCGTGCGAAGAAACCTTGCCAGGTCCAACAGCTTGATAGCTAAACCCGGGTGTCTTGGACCAAGGGTCTTTTTTGCCGTCGTTGAGGCACGGCGATACAGAGATTCCGCTTTCTCGTTAGAACCCGCATCTTCATACAGTCGCGCAAGGTTACTCAGACTCTCGATGATATCTTCATGCTCCAGGTCCAGCGAACTTTCTTCGATCGACAAGACCCGTTTTCGAAGTTCCTCGGCTTCTGAATAGTTCCCAAGCAGGTGATGGACAGCCGCGAGATCGTCAAGGCAGCCCGTCAAGTCCTTGTCTTCCGACTCAAGAAGCTCGACCTTTTGAAGGGCGATTTCCAATTGCGTTCTGGCTTCGTTCAGATCATCACGTTGATAGGCGTCGATACCGTCGGAGACATGAAATTTCCACGGTCCAAGCCCCTCGGTATCGCTAGCATCAATCGCTTGTTCAAATATGAGAGCGGAAGAATCTTTCTTTAATCTTGACCGGTTCCGGCGCGAGAGAGACCGATAGCGCATAACAAAAAATTCTTCGGAGAACGTCAAATGCGCCGCAAGCCTGTCCCTAATTTTAACTTCATTGTCGCCGCTTGCGGATCGCCTTTTAGCCACAAAAATCACAACATAAATTGGGTTTTCGGTCAGATAGGTGACTTTCTTGCGCTGTAAATAGACATATTTCAGAGAGGGAACGCCTTTTAGTTCCGCGATCAATTTCGATAGTTCCGGCTCTTCGAGTTCATGAGGCAGCAATTCATCATTAGGCTTGAGGTCGTCCCGTTCTATTTTCGCTTGCCATTCAAGCTCATCGCGTTGTCGTGCACGTTCTTCCCACGCTTTCGCTTCCGGTATGTGATTTAAATTCACATGATAGCGGTAGGCGTGGTTACAGGCTGCGGTAGTATATTCCGGATCAAGCGCCGTCGCGGTCTCCAGTTTAGCCAGGCCATCCGCTTCTTTGGCTTCCAGCGATATTCTACCGATTGCGAAACTGGCACCAGCATGCTCTGGATGAGCGTCATACAGCGCTCGATAGGTCGGCAAGGCCTCTTCGGATCCTTCGAGTTCCTCGATTAGATTGGCGAGCCGCCACAATTCTTCCTCTTTGAGAGTGGTGTGCGACGCTTTGGCACGCAAACCCGCCAGTTGCCGTCCCCAATCCATTGATTGGCGAAATCGCTCATGCCACTGGGGCAAATATTCCTCTGTCCAGACTTGATCCAACTCCGCCAGCAATGGTTCGAGAGCCTGTCCGAACAGGCTTTCCGCCGCGGAAATTTCAAAATCCTGAGGAATCCTCGGTTCCTCTCCCAACGCATCAACCCGATCGGCGAACGATGGGTGCGTATCCTCGATGCCCGTTGTTTGCTTGAGTACCTCGTGAAGGGATTCTTGCTTAAATTCAGGGTCCTGTGGCTTCTTGAAGAAGCCTCCCATGGCGCCATAAGGTTGAAATGGCGGCTCCAACTGGCGATTTGCAAGATCCCAAAAATTTGGCCAAAATTTTTGCTCCAATGCGCGGTCCCGAACGGATATCTCGATCAAGGCATCCGCGGCCACCCTAGAACTTGCAACGTCCGCGGAACATCGATCCGCTTCGTATTCATCTGCCCGGGCCAAGACAAAACTGTAAGCATTGTAATACGGCGCGAACCATTTGAAAAAAGGCGTAAACAAGAAAGAGCCCCAACTCGACCTCTCGTCCAACGCCACGGCCAGCCGAAACCAGGTTTGCCGCATACGGTAAACCCAAGCCGAAAAATGACCGTGCGAACCCGCCAGATGGCCATATTCATGCGCTAATACCGCTTCGAATTCTTTCGCGGACAAAGCCAACGCAAGCGGTAGACCAATTATGAGATAATTCCTCTGCCACCCCAGCAGACCAAGCCGTGGCACTTGTACAATGCCGGCATTGAATTCATTGGTCAGTAGAATTTTATGGATTCGGGGGCCTCTCAATTGTTCGCGCAATTGGCCGCAGAGAGCGAAAAGTTTTGGCACTTGATCCGGTTCTATTTCACGCCCTTCAGGAGGCGGCAGGCGGACCCAGAGCGCGCGGACAATACCGTATGACAACACCAATAACGGTATCGCGAGGTACTTTGCGATCAGTTTTAATCCAAGGCCTATGGCCACCGCGGCTCCTCCCGCCGCAGCGTACACGGCAACAGATATCGTGCCGAAAAGGCTTGCAAGTAACATCGTCAAAATAACAAGAGGATAGCTATAACCAAGAACCGACAATAGGAAGATGCGCCGTTTGTACTGTGCGGGTGCGGTCTCCGCTTCTCCTTCCAGGCGGGAGATCAATGCCGAATACCGTGTCTCGACATTGGCATTATTAGTTGCGCGAAACATTTTCATGGCAATTTTTCAGGTCGCTTATGGATGCAAAATGATGATCGGTTGTTTAGAAAAACGACTAACGAGATTTCTATTTAATAGCGAAAATTCTGATAAAAACAACCTTTAAAGGATCAATTTGTACATACTAAAATATTAAATTGTATATACTTTTACCTGTTCTTTGTGTTTTCGAGTAAAAACCGTCTTTTGAATCTAATTTTTGCAACAATCATTCGGGCCTGACGGTTGCCCAGGCCTCACCACAGCCAATAGAGAGTGGCTCAAATCAAATTGGAAAAGAAATAGCCAAGGCGCTAAGCGCGAATAACGGATGTCGCTGTTTCGTCAACTTTCAAAGTCTTGCCGGATTCAATGATGACAACGCCATAATCCCGCTTCGCGCCATCGATCGAAACCTTGCCGAGAACCACGTCGTCCAGGACAGCTTGGCTATCGCGTTCGAAGGCGTTTCCATAGCCGCCACCGCTGGCCATCATGTGGCGGAAGACATCGTTCCGCCGCATGGTAACCGGTTCACTGAGCAAGACGGGCAATTCGCGAGAATCATTTCCACTATCAATCCGATTCATGGAAGGTTGGCCTTCCGCCCCTCCGAACAATCCGTGCGGCGGATAGGCTCGCTTGTCGGAGCGGACATTCAACAAGGCCGTGTCGGAAAGCACCCGGTATTCCCGGCGGATCGACAGGCCGCCGCGTTGTTTGCCGGGGCCGCCGGAGTCATCGACGAAGCCGTACCGTTCAATCCGGATCGGATATGTCGCTTCGATCATCTCGATTGGGACATTAGATTGATTGGCACCGATATGCGGCACACCTTCCTGGCCATCATTGTCCCTGCTGGCCCCCCATGTCCCCATGGCCGTTTCACAAAATATATACGGTTTTCCGTCGAGCGATCCGGAAATCGTCGGCAAGGTCGAACCGCCCGAACCGTCGGCCGCGACCCGGTCCGGCACGGCTTGCGCCAGCGCACCGAACAGACAATCGATCATTCGATAACCGGTAATCCCGCGCGCGCCGCAAGGCCCCGGCGACACGGGCCTGACGACGGACCCAATCGGCGCGCGGACATCAACGGTTTCGGTAAAGCCATGGCAGTTCGGAATGTCGGCGGACATGACCGAGCGCAACGCCGCGTAGGCGCACGCCTTGGTGAAGGGAAAGGTCGAATTCACGCCCCCCGCGACCTGTGGCGAGGAGCCCTCCCAATCGATGATTACGTCGCTATCACCAACCGTTACCGCGACGTTCAGGATAATCGCTTCAGGGTCCTCACCAATACCATCGATATGATCCGTAAACCGGTATATGCCATTGGGAATATCGGAAATTTCCGCGGCCGCCAGCCGTTTGGCGTAGGCGTTTAAATCCTCGATCGCGGTATCGATCGTCTCTACGCCATAGCGGGTATAAAGCCGTTCCATGCCGCGCGCGCCGGTCGCGCAGGCCGCCATTTGCGCTTGCAAATCACCATGCACCAGTTCCGGCGTGCGCACGTTCAGGCCGATCAGCTTCCAGAGGGTTTCATTCCGCACCCCCCTATCGACGAGCTTCAAGACCGGGATGCGGAACCCTTCCTGCCAAATCTCCGTCGCCCCCAGCGCATTCGAACCTGCGACAATACCGCCGACGTCGGAATGGTGCGCCAGTGTCGTCGACCACCCCTTCAGCACGCCCTCATAGAAGACTGGCTTGACGACGTAGATGTCCGGCAAGTGCTGGCCAGCCGCCGCATAGGGGTCATTCATGATGTAGTAATCGTCGGGATCGATATCGCCGCCTAATTCATTGAGCATATTGCGCAGTGCATCGAGGAAGCTGCCGAGATGCATCGGCGTACAGACGCCTTGCGCGAAGGTCTTCCCTTCCGCATCGCAAAGCGCGGTCGAGAAGTCGAGCGAGTCGCGGACGATCTGCGAATAGGCCGTACGGATAATCGTCAAGGTGACTTCCTCTGCAATCGTATCGAACGCATTGCGCAATACTTCAAGCAGGAAGGGGTCGGTCGTTTGCTGTCCGGTCACGGCGGTTCCCTCGCTTAATAGTCGAGATCGATAACGATATTGTCGAAGCTGTCACGATGCGCGCGGGCGTCCGGAGGAACAACCGTCGTGCCCTCGAATTCCTCGACAATCAACGGTCCTTGCCGCGGCGTTGAAGTCAGCTCAACGCGGCTCATGACGGGTGTCGGGTGAACGCCAAAGGGATCGCCAAAATAGACCTTCCGCTCGGTATTCAATGGCGCCTCTTTCTTGACACGCAATTGCTTTGGCGCGCGGTCCTCGGGGTCGGTTGCCCGAATCTTAAGCGTAACGATTTCGACCTTGTTTTCTTCGTCGAATTTATGCCCGAAACGGCGTTCATGTTCGGTGTCGAAAAGGGATCTCAGTTTAGCTTTCACGGTTTCCGATATTTCCGCCGCGTCCAACGGTATCGTGAGCTCGAACGCCTGACCGACATAGCGCATTTCAACTTCAAGCCTGAAAATCAACTGCTCTTCGGTAAGGTCGAGCAAACGGGCGGCGTCGCCGCGCAGGCGCGCATAGTGCGCGTTCGCCGCCTCGATTTCGATACCACCCAACTCTCCGGCGAATGCCGCGGAAATCGTCACGGCATGTTTGGCGACAAGCAATCCGACGGCGCTAAAGACCCCCGCCGCCGGCGGCACGATGACGCGCCGAACTTCAAGGCTACGCGCGATCCCAGCGCCGTGCACCCCACCATTCCCGCCGAAGGCGAAGATCGCGAAGTCGCGTGGATCCCGGCCGCGATAAGTCGTCACCCCCTTTATCGCACGCACCATTGCCGCGTTCGCCACGAGATGCACACCAAAGGCCGCCTTCTCCAAATCGAGGCCGAGTGGCTGTGCGACGGTTTCGCTGACAGCCTTGCGGGCGAGCGCCGCATCGATGGGTACCGTGCCGCCGGCGAGCGCGGTTTGGCTGACAAAACCGAGCGCGACATTGGCATCGGTAACCGTCGGCGCCGTACCGCCCATCGCGTAGCAAGCCGGCCCAGGCACCGCGCCGGCGCTGTCCGGACCAACCTTGATCGACCCGGCACGGTCGATGCGCACGATCGAACCGCCACCGGCGCCGACCTCGGAAATATCGATGACCGGCAGCTTCAGCGCATAGCCCGCCCCACCGGCGATTGAGCCGGCCGCGCTCATCGCGGCACCGACCTCGTAATTGTCCGCATAAATCAGCTCGCCGTTCTCGATCAGCGACCCTTTCGCCGTCGTCCCTCCCATATCGAAAGTTATCGCGCTGTCGATACCCAGCATCTCACATAGATACGCCGCCCCGACCACACCGGCGGCCGGTCCGCATTCCACGATCTGCGCGGGCTTTTCCAGCACCGATGCCGCGCTGACCGTGCCACCGGAAGATTGCATCATCGTTACCTTAGCCCGGCAGCCCGCATCGTCGAGATCGGCTGCCATCTCCTCGACATAGTGGCGTACGGTCGGCCCCACATAGGCGTTGATGACGGTCGTGCTAACGCGTTCGTACTCCCGGATTTCCGGCAGGATATCTACCGATAGGCTGATGAAGAGGTCAGGACAGAGATCGCGCAATATCTCCCCAGCGCGGCGTTCATGATCGGGGTTGGCGTAAGAGTGTAGAAAACAAACGGCGACCGCCTCGATAGGCTGCGTTCTTAGCCGTTCCGCAATGCCACGCACATCATCCTCGTTCAAGGGTGTTACGATCTCACCCTTGGCACCAAGTCTCTCGCGGACTTCGTAACGCAGATTACGTGGTGATAAAGGGGCGGGTTTCACATAAAGCGGTTCATACAAACGGGGCACCCGAATACGCCGCAGTTCCAGGACATCGCGAAACCCAGCCGTCGTGACGAGCGCGGTACGGGCACCTTTTCCTTCCAAGATTGCGTTCGTGGCGATGGTGCAGCCGTGAACCATCTCGTTCATCGCATCCAGTGCCAGCGACCGTTGCCGTGCAAGCGTCTCGATCCCCGCCACGACGCCACGGCCGTATCGGTCCGGTGTCGAGGGCACCTTGCCCGTGTGCAGGACACCGTCCGCGTCGATATAGGCGATATCGGTAAAAGTGCCGCCAATATCGGAACCGCTTCGCCATGTCATGAGTGAATTACTCTTTCATTGATGTACTAAGCCCACCCTATCGATTTCGGCCCCTTGGACTCAAATGGAATAGGGCGGTTCACCTTGGATATTTATTCGTGCGGAACGCCAGTGCGCGGTAAAATTTCTGTTTTAAACCTTATAAACTTTTTGCACACCGTTCATACCGTATGACTGAATCGTAAGATCGCTAAAAATCAGGTATCTTCCTAACCTGCAGGCTCCCATCATTAGAGTTATGAAATGACCGCACGCTGGCCGATCGCCTTTTGTGTCATGCTGGCCGTTACGGTCGGCATTTTAGGCTATTTCCATGACAGATTCTGGTGGCCGCCGGATGAGGGCGCCTATGCCTATGTCGCTTCAAGGATCCTGGCGGGTGATGTTTTAAACCGGGATATTCAAGACATTCACATGGGCTATGTGAACTTCGCCAATGCACTGGCTTTGCATTTATTTGGACAACAGCTTGTCAGTCTGCGATTGCCCTTGGTTGCGGCCGGCTTGATTCAGGCCTGCATCGTTTTTCTTTTATTCAAGCCGCGCGGCATGATGGGCGCATTGATTGCCGCCACCGCTTTAACATCGCTGTCCTTTGTCCAATTCCTCAATCCCACGGCCCACTGGTACAGCCTATTCCTCACAATTTCTGTGATTGGCTGCCTCGCCTGGATACCTCGGGAAAGTTGGTGGCGCTTATTCATCATCGGTTTCTTGCTGATGGTATTGTTCCTGTTCCGCCAACTGTCGGGCATCATCGCGGGTATCGGCGTCATGGCGTTTTTGCTGAACGAAGCGCCGAGGGGGGCAAGCGGCCGTGACCTCCTGCTCGGCCGGTCGCTGACCATCATCCTGACCGCGGGGCTCGCCGGTTATCTTCTCACGAAAACAGATATTACCGCTTTCCTGCTATTTGGTATCTGGCCTCTGGCGATCCTGGCTTGGGGCGGTTTCAAGGCGCATGCCGCTAACGGTTATATTACGCGGCAATTGCCAATTCTGGTTTTGGGCGGGCTGATCGGCGCCTTACCGCTAATTGCCTACCATATTCATCATGGTTCGCTCGAAACCTGGTATGCCGATACGGTCTTGTCAGCGGTTCGATTAAGCGATTTTGCCTTCATCAGCCAACCGCGCTATCTCAACTATGCGGTGCTGGGTATCCATCAGATAATAACGATGGAGAGTTTTGACGCGGTTCTTAGCGGCTTATTCTGGTTTGTGATCGTCCTGATCCCCCCCATACTGGGAATCGCCGCGCTCATTAGTTTGGCGCGGGACGGCGAAACCGGCCCGGCGGCGCCCCCCCTTCCCTTCCTCGCCGTGTTCTACAGTCTGGTTTCCGCGCACTATCAAATTCCAATCTACCTGTTCTATACCGTCGGATTATCGCTCGCGGGTCTGATCTGGCTGGTCTCGACGGATGCCATATGGCGCCGCGCCGTTATGCATGGCTGTGCTATTTTCCTTGCCGCCGCCGGTTTGTATTACCAGGCGGGTCAACCGCTCTCGCGCGGAATCGAAGGTATAGTTGAGGGTCAGCGCGGCGTACTGGTCCAAAGCGATCAACCGGTGCGTACCGGCCTTTCAATCGAGGCTGTCGATATCGCCACTTATAAACGGATCGTCGCGCTTGTGGAGAAAGAAGCCGGACAGGACCAAACAATCCTCGCCCTGCCGGTTAACCCGGAAATCTATTTCCTCACGAATCGCCGAAATCCGTTCCGCTTCTTCAATTCAGCTCTCGGCATCCTTGACAAGGCGACACTGGACGATGTGTTGCGAACGATGAAGGAACGGCCGCCACAATTGGTATTTTATCGCGCCGCGGATAAGTACAACACGGAACTTGGTAATGAATTAATGGCCTATGTCCGCACGCATTACCGTCATTTGGAATCATTCGACGGTTTCGATATCTACCGTTTCCCCAGCAGGAAATAGTCAGCCGTTCCGAAGATTATTCGTATTCCTCTTAATCTGCGCTGAGACCCAATGTCTTTTGCAGGGGCGCCTTGCGTACTTTCCAGATTAAGGAATCGACGATGTAGTGGTGAAAATTCAACGTCAGATAAATAACAATCAGGGACGGCAAGCCAAGGGCGAGAAAATAAGGCCCGAAGATCGACACGCCGCCATACACAGCCGTTGTGATCGCTAGACAAACCGCGAAATAACGCCACCAGTTTTTCGCCTGACTGATCCACGACAAAAACGGTGCTTTTTTATCGACACCAGTACTGTAGCGGTTCGTGTTAAAGAGCCACACGAACAGTACGTACTGTGCATTGTGCCAAACATTGATCACGAGCCAGCCATAGGTCACATCCTCAATCGCGATATAGCCGATCGCGAAAACGGTAATATGCGAAGCCATGTAAAGCGTATGCGCGACGGGCCCTTCACCCCGCAAAAACGCTTTCGCGCGCAGGAAAACCCAAAGCGCAAGCGTCGCAATCGCGGCGGCGGCAACGATATCCACGGCCCAGCCCGGCACCGGTATCACGCGCACTTCGAGGCCGAGAAACATTTCCGGCGCCTGCCAGGAGCGATATAGAATGCCCCAAAGCGGTAGGAGGTAGAACATTGCCTTAGTCAGGCGTTCGTCCTCGCGCACAAGACCGCCGGACTTGCGGCGATAGACTTGGCCAACGCCCCAGCTTTGGCGCGTGTAATGAAACCATTGCCAATACAGATAGACGCTTCCCAACACCCATAGCCCGATTCCCATGGCCAATGCGAGAGTCGCACCGAAAACCAAGACGGGCAGCCACAGAAGCAGGAACTTATGCTGCGTCGTGCTTTCACGATCGAAACAGAGCCGCGTATAGGTGGAAATAACGTGATGATAGCCAAGCAACCATAAATCGAGCATCAGGATCGGCAGGAAAAGCCTGGCATCCATTACCACGAGCGCTCCGGAAAGAACGGCGACCGCCGTCGTACCCGCAATAAAGCCGAGATCGAAACCCGCACCGCGCAGCCATCCGATCGGTCTTGGTTCGTCTATCGAAATTGAAGTCATGCCATCATCACTAGTAAAAGCCCCGCCTAGCGTATAAGCCAAGCTGGTTAACATTTCGTTAACTTTTACCGCGCTATTTCTGACAAATATGGATGTATTTTTATCTAGTTCCGATATTTTTCTGAAATATTAAGGTGTTTCTATCAGTTGCGTAGAACATCGCGTCATATACCAACTGGACAGCCAGGCGGAATGGCGACCGTCACCACCAGCAACCGTAATCACGAAATCTTCCGGGGCATAGACGATTGGAACCATATAGTCGGGATCGTTCTGATCGTACTCTTCCGGCCAGACCCTAAAATTCCAGTAGGAGCGATTTCGCAGTTCGCGCATAGGCATGCGGGCATGCTCGAACAAATAATTCTGCACGTCAGCGCGCGAATAACCATCCTTGGCGATTTCCTCGGCATGCTCGGGGCCGAGAACCAGTCCGATGGCGGTCCGGTTCATCTGGTGCAGGTAATTCACAAGGCCCATACGGCGCATTGAACCGGCGATCGTTTCCAGATTGCCGAGTCCTGTCTCCTGTCCACCCTCATTAATGTAGTGAACGCCGCGCAGTCCGATTACCGTAATTGTCGAATCTTTCTCTTCGTAACCACGGTTGATGCGCAACGGATCCCACGGGTTCCGTGCTTCATTTTCGGCGAAACAAAGCGCATAACGGCCCGGCCAGGCCTGTGTCCCCTTGTCCATCTCGCCGGGAACCGCGCCTGCGATATTGCGAATGACCAGCCGCAAGGCCCGCCCGATCGACGCATTTGGGCGGAATCCGGACCCCATACAACCGGTACCGCTGTTAAGACCGATCTCCTCGGCGATCGCACCGCTGACGATGAAACAAGGCGCGGCACCGCCGGTCGTCGTCGATACGCTGCCGACATTGTAATCATGCTGAAGCATCGCCTTCACGCCGGCGACAACGACGGGAAAATATTCTGGACGGCACCCCGCCATAACCGCGTTTGCCGCGACCTTTTCCACCGTTACGGTACCGTCGCCCGGCGGCATCACGCCGAGCACCGTCGCCGGCTCAAGATTACCCATCATCGCCGCCACCGCATCCTCTGTTGGCGGCATGACTGGCAGTCCATCGCTCCAGCCCTGCTCATGAAAATGTTCGTTAATGTCGACGTAATTATCGGACAGCTTGAGACGCGATGCGCGCGCGGCGACAGCGGCACACATCACGCTGCCTCCGGCATTTCGGTCAGCGCCTTGGCGATCATATCGACGGCACGCACCGCCATAACTCGTACCTCCGCCTCGGTTTTACTCGCAAGCGGATGATCGACAAATATCTTCGGATGCAGCGGCATACCGAGGATGCGTGCTCGCAGCCCAGCGGCCTTAAAAAATCCTTGCGTCAGAACCGTTGCCGCCGGCCTGCCCAGTTTCTCGGCTTCTGTCCCATCATGTAGACCCCACGTGGTACAGGACCCTCAATCCGCGACGGCGTGAATCACCGCATCGCAGTTTTTAGCCATATCCGCCAGGACTTCCGGGGGTGTCGCGATACTGGCGCCATCCTTTGTATAATACTGAAAATCGGTAACGCCGTAGCGCTCCCGCAACAGTTCCTGCAGATGCGCGAGGAAAACATCGGAATGCCGTTTGCGGTTATCGATCAGCCCGATCCGCGCGCCCTTCAAACTGGCCATCCTTGGTGCAAGCTCGTAGGAAACCGGTACGTCTTCCGCGCCGGGATGCACCAATGTCACAAAGCGTTCTTCGTTTGCCATGCATACTTCTCCAATACCGTTCATGTTCGGCAAGAGTAGTATAAAACGGCTCAGATTAGTAATTTTTGCCTGCCGCCTTATAAGCAGAGACAGTATTTATTCGTCCGGCGTTACCAATACTGGTGCCGGGAAGAACTGACGACGCTTGGCTTCCAACATGGATTCCAGCGCAACCACGCCTAGCCGTTGCGCCTCTTTTTCCTCACGTTCGCGTTCCGCGGCGGCTAGATTGCAAAAAGCCTCGGCTTCTTCGTCACCAGCTGTCTTGGCGGCGTTTAAATACTTAAAGGCCTTTTCCGGGTTTTGCTTCACGCCACGCCCGATTAGGTAGTAAATACCAAGCGAAAATTGCGCCTTGGCATCGCCTTCTTCCGCGGCTTTTTCCAGCAATACGATTGCTGTATCCGTTGCACGTGCCAACCCACGTACAATGTCGTGATCACCGTCTTTATCGAGGTTTTGAATGGTTCGGCTCCATCGAACTTTACCGAAATGGGCACTCTATATCCCTTCCGTAAAAATTAGATAAACCTGACCTGGATTTGGTTACATAGTATTTCTAAAAATTTTCGGCGGTATCATGCACAGTCGGATCACAAGGGTCGATTCCAGAGGATGGCCGCGAAAAACGGTGCAAGTGTTTTCTAATATCGGGGTCAGATCACCCGATAAAACAGGGCGCCGCGTGCGCTACTTCTCCGTCTTCAATACGTAGCCGCCGGCGTCGCGTTGAGCCAATTTTTTCGGATCCGATCCCGGTCGGTCGGACGGTCTCGAAAATTGCAAGGCAAGGATATTGGCGCCCAATTCTCCCGCCTGAAAGGTCGGTGGCTCCTCGCCTGGGTTCGTGCGGATCAATGAGCGTTCCGGCAACGTCTTGTCTCCCGAGATCAAGGAGCCGGCGCAAACGAGATAGTACTGCCCGCCCGCATCGTTCGGAATGCCCTTTGCAGACGCATTCGCCCCCAAACGGATACCCTCGGCGTAGACGCCGTCTTCCTGCGCATCCATTAGCGGTTCACGGCTGCTCTCTCCATTACCGACAGCATCCGCGTCCTGATCAAAAACGCCAGCGATATTGCGACCCGCCCGGCATGGCATCAGGTGTTTTGAGCCCGGCATGCTGAAATGCCCGCCACTCGCGACGTTGCGTAGCGTAAAGAATGAGATCCCGTCATCACGCCCGACAATCGGGCCATAGGGCGTAAAGGCATCGGCATATTGAAAGGTCACGGGCCGGACTTCCTTCTTGCCGATCCTACCATCTCCCGCGACCACGACCTGGAATTGGTCGATATCGTGAAAATGCGGATCTATTCGCGCGCCGGCATAGGGTCGTTCAACGAGAAACCCCTGCGGTTCGGCGCTGATTGTGCCCGGTTCGCCGAAATAATCGCTCCGATGGCCGACACCGTCCTTGCGCACGATCTCCTGAACATTCGCTTCCTCGGTTGCTACCGCTCTCATCCCGCACTCCCTTGTCCGCTGCTCTCGACGGAATTCTATACAAATTAACCGTCACTTTGCCAATCCAACCCGGCTTTTGCGAAATGCGTTCGGATTGATCGCGTCTCAAAGGCTTCCGCGAGGCCAATCACGGCGAGACCCAGGACGCGATCTTGCGCAGGACCGGCCGGCTCCCAACGCCATCGCCGCCCGACGAGCTGGAGCAACTGCATCCGTTCGGGTGCACTCTTCAGCCGGAGAAACCCTTTTATACGCAAAATTCCATCCGGAAGCGTTTTAAGGCAATGTTCCAAAGCCTCCCGATCCACCAATCCTTTAGGATACAGCGAGGCGGTGCGGTAGGCGCTGTCACTGACAGCCACATCTTCCAAGATGTCATTCACCGCGCCCGGTGAGCGTCGCCTATCGAACACAACCCCATAAGGGATAGCGCAGTTAATCGTGCGCAGGATTTGCGCGCGGGGCGCAAGCGCGGTGACGCGTTCCGCAAGGCGTGACGCGGTTTGCCGGGTCACGAGATCGACCTTGTTCAACAAAAGCAAATCAGTTGCGGCAACCTGCCGGCGTAGCAGGTAGTCCGCAGGTTCAGCCGCGTCCGTATCGAGGACCGTTACGACACATTCTAGTGATATACCAGGCACCGTTGCGGTGACCTGTGCAAGCGCCCAAGGGTCCGCGACACCACTGGCTTCCAGCAAAATGAGATCGGGTGCGGTTTGCCTATTACCGATATCAACAAGGGTCCGTGCGACGCCTCCGGATTGACTGCAACAAACGCAGCCATTTTCCAATGCCAGCGTATCCTCGGTTGCTTCTGAAATCAGTGCGGCATCGATGTTGAGATTGGCCGCATCATTGACGATAGCTGTGATTGCTAACCCATGCGTCGCCAGCAAGAGATGGCGCATGAGCGTTGTCTTGCCGGCGCCGAGGCCGCCGGTCACGATAACCAAGGGCTGCGTGGCACCCGCTTTGCGCGGTGTTTGCGCGGCCCACTCTTCCGCCTCAGCCAAGCCGGCAAGAAAATCCAGCGTATCGTAGGCCTTTGTGAGATCTTCGTGAGACGGGCCGTCATGGAGGGGTACTTCACTCATGGGCAGGGAAAACCTTGCCGCCGAGAACCGTACCCCAAACCGGGACATCCTTGATTTCCATCGGTTCTACCTCGTAGGGGTCCGCTTCGAGGATGGTGAAATCAGCATGCTTCGCCGGCTCGATACTACCGAGCAGATGGTCGCGCCGCAGGACATGGGCCGCATCGATCGTAATCGCCCGCATTGCCCGGTCGACGCCAATCCGCTCGCCAGGCGCCTGCACCGTCTTGCCATCCAAGGCGACGCGATTCACCGCGATCCAGGCAGCAGTGAGCGGATGGATCGGTGACAAGACCAGCGAAAAATCGGAATGCAGCGCGAAAACGACGCCTTCGCGTTCGAGGCTGCCAAGACGCGCGGTCGCCTCCGCGCGATCCGGACCGAAGCCCTGCGTTGCGTGAATCTGGCTTCGCGTATGGACGAAGTAATTGTTGACGCTGGCAAGGCCGCCGAGCGCCTTCAGCCGCCGCGCCTGATCGGGCGAACTGATGCAATAATGCTCAATGGTGAAGCGATGATCGAAACGCGGATGAGCGAGTTGCAACTGCTCCAGAACGTCAAGCGTCATCTGTACCGTTTCGTCGCCATTCGCGTGAGAATGGATCTGCACACCCGCCTTCCAATAGGGCAACATCGTTTCGAACAGATCCTCCCAGGGCGTCTCGCCACGATGCCCTTCCTTGCCGTCGAGATAGCCGGGATACCGCATCCGGAGCGTCATCGCGGGATAGGAGCCGTCATTGACGAACTTCACGCCATGAAAACCAAGCTTGTCGGAATTGCGGGTTTTCTGCTGATCAAGCAGGAACTGCGCCGCCCCGTCGCCATGCGCGCCACTTATGCGGCTTTCGACCGGGACCAAAAACATGCGCAACGGAAAGTCGGGATCGTTGACGGCTTCTTCATGTTCCGCCCATTCACGTTCGAGATTGAGGTAGCCGAACAGCATATCCGCCGTGGTCGTAATACCCGCGGACTGTGCGGTGGCCGCGAGAGCGCGTATGGCATCGACGCCGCGGCCTGGTTGAACAAGATATTTGGCGACCGGTTTGCCCGCGATCTGGCTGGCGCCGCGCTCGATGAATTGCCCGATCAACCGTCCATCGGGATATCGCTCAACGCCATATACGTTCGTTGATTCATCCACCCCAATCCGTTCGAGCATTGGGCTGTTTGCGACGACTACGTGAGGGGCGTAAGTGACGGTCCAGATTGGGCGGGTTGACGAAACTGAGTCGAGTTCGTCGCGGTGAAACTGGCCACCCTGCACGGCCGGGTCCAGTCCCCACGCGACAATCGGTTCGGTGGGATCGGATTGCGCGCGGTCAACGTCGCGCAACTTGTTCAGAACGTCGGCGCGTGTCTTCAGCCCTTCCTCGAAGCCGCGCGGTCCCTGCTGATCGATCGGTCCGAGATAGGTCAGCCCCATGAATATGCCCGACATGCGAAAATGCGTGTGCGGGTCGATAAAGCCGGGAAAAATCACCTTATCCCTGAAGGTCTCGTCAATTTCATAAGGCTCGCGCTCAAGCCATGGCTGCATGCTTTCGACCGTCCCGGTGGAAACGACCCGGCCATCCTTGACCGCGACCGCTTCGGCGACCGGACGGCCGGGGTCCATCGTCCGGACACGACGCGCCGTAAAGACTTTCAACTTGCCCATGTTTTCCCTCTTAGTTCCGCGTAGTTCCGGATGAAATGAGTTGCTTTAAAAGATCGCACATTCGCCATAAACGCGCCAAGCCTATTGAGCGCTCCGACACCACAACCTAGGTTACTCATTCCCGCCAATAATGAATTGTCCTATCCCATGAATGCAGCGTCCAAAGCCCCGCTCGATGGCATCCGGGTTATCGATTTCACGCAGATTATCGCCGGCCCCTTTTGCGCCCGCCTGCTTGCCGATTGCGGTGCGGAGGTAATCAAGTTGGAACCGGTCACCGGGGAGCATATGCGCAACGCGCCGCCACAGCGCGACGGCGTCAGTAGTTATTATGGGCATTTGAACGCGGGGAAAAAGAGCGTTGCGGCAAACATAACCGTCCCAGAGATTCAAGAAGCCGTGCGCAAACTGATCAAGGAAAGCGACGTCGTCGTGGAAAATTTCCGCCCGGGTGTGATGAAACGGCTGGGCTTCGATTACGCGACGCTGTCGGCGGAAAATCCCGACCTTGTTTACTGCGCGATTTCCGGTTTTGGGCAGGACGGTCCGCGTGCGCTGCAACCGGCATACGCGCCGGTAATTCACGCCGGCTGCGGGCTCGAAAAGTCACTCATGGAATTTGTTGACGGCGATGAAGCCCCCCGGAAATCAGGTGCCTATTTCGCCGACTACCTCGCCGCGGTTTATGGGTTCGGCGG
>JAJFJC010000435.1 GCA_021774385.1 Alphaproteobacteria bacterium | reverse complement strand
GCCCGTCGACGCGCGAAGCTTCCCATCCGCAGGCGGAAAAACGCGCGATTTGATCGTCCCGGACAGAAAGATCGGTCGGACCATCAATTGAAATCTCGTTGTCGTCGAAGAGAATGATTAATTTGCCCAGGCCGAGATGTCCCGCCAACGACACCGCCTCATGACTGATGCCTTCCATAAGACAACCATCACCGGCGAAAACGTAGGTGTAATGGTCGACCACGTTAGCGCCGTGCCGTGCCGCCAGCATACGTTCCGCAAGTGCCATTCCCACCGCCGTCGCGATACCCTGTCCCAACGGTCCGGTGGTGGTTTCGATACCTTGAGCGTGTCCAAATTCGGGGTGACCGGCGGTCCGGCTACCCAATTGGCGGAAGTTTTTAATTTGGCCGATATCCATGTCCGGATAGCCGGTTAGATGGAGCAACGCATAAAGAAGCATCGATCCATGGCCGTTCGAAAGGACAAATCGATCGCGATCGGGCCATGCCGCATCCGTCGGGTCGAACTTCAAAAAGTCCTTAAACAATACCGTGGCGATATCCGCCATGCCCATTGGCATGCCTGGATGGCCGCTATTAGCGGCTTGAACCGCGTCCATCGATAGGGCGCGAATCGCGTTGGCCATTTGATTGTGCGTGACGGTTGATTCCGTCATTGGCTCTGCGCGCGTCATCTTTGAGGCCTTGATAGTAGGAATTAGGGCGTCCGCACGAAGGATACGGGCAATTGGCAACATGCCGAGCGACAGCGGACGCGTCAACGGTGTTTTAGGTCCCGTTGTCCGCAGGCGCGAAAAAGTTCCTATTAGTGTCTAGAATTACTGATTAATCTCGCATTATTGGTCGTCGGTTGACGATCTCATGGAGGCCGCTTATGGTCGCTGGAAGGTCGCGCTATTTGTTACTGAACGATTGGCTAAGGGCGTCTGTATTTAGATGACATCGCAATTCAAAAACGTCGAGGAACGCCTTGAAAAGGCTCTCGCACGCATGGATACCGCTGTAACCCTCAAAGCCCGCGAAAATCAATCGAAAGCGCCACCGGCTATCGACGCGGAAGCAAAAGACGCCCAGCGCAAAAAACAAGAAGAAATTTCAAATCGCCTCGATTCGGCGATCGACCGGTTACAGCGCATGTTGCAAGGGTAGATAACGCATGTCCGAGCTGAATGTAACGATCAACGGACGTAACTACGCTATCGCGTGTGACGAGGGGCAAGAAGAGCACATCGGGCGTCTCGCCGGATATGTCAAAGTTCGAGTCGAGGAATTGGTCGAAACGGTGGGTCAAATCGGTGATGCCCGGCTGTTGCTGATGGCCAGTTTGCTGGTTTCCGATGAACTTTCGGACGCTTATGCGGAGCTCGCCTCGATACAAGCGGATGAAAGCGAAAATAGCACCAACAAAGAGCTTCTCGGAGACACCAGCGACGCCGCGGCCAAGCTGGAACGGCTCGCCGAACGCGCGGAGGCTATTGCCGCGCGGCTCGAAGCATCCTAGGTATATCAACAGGCGGGTTCGCTACGCGGTTCGTTAGACCACCATACCCCAGGGGCGATAATATGCTCTTCGGGAGCTGTCCCTGTCGGAATCTTGGTTTCGGCAAATGGCGCCCACCTGGTAAACCAGGTCCTTGAGGGTTTGACTCGATCGACGGCCAGCGTGGCACCGCCGACAATTTTTCCAATCTCTCGCGCTACCCCTCGCGCCCATTATGGATACTGGTGAATGACGCCGATCGCCGCGTTAAAAATACAACTCCGCGAAGAAGCCAAAATCCGGCGCGACAAGGCGGCATGCCAGAAAGATATCGGTGAGGATCTGCGCAAGAATTTCGAACAGGTGTTTCAGCTATCGCCAGAAAACAGGGTTTCTGGATATTATCCCATTGGAAGCGAGGCAAATGTTTTGCCGCTTTTATGCGCCATTGGCGCTCGTGGATTTGAAACCGCGTTGCCCGTCGTATCGGGACGCGAGGATCCACTCACATTCAGAATATGGAATGAATTGGATCCATCCGGCCGGGGTCCGTTCGGAATCCCAGAACCGCTTGAGAATGCCAAGGAAATTTTGCCCGATTTGATATTGGCGCCACTTCTCGCATTCGACCGGTCCGGCAATCGGTTGGGTTATGGCGGCGGATATTACGATCGCACGATTACCGCAACCCGGCGGCGGCGGCCGGCATTGGCGATCGGTATCGCCTATGCCGCACAAGAGGTTCGCGACGTGCCTCATGACGACGGGGATGTCGCATTGGATTGGATCATCACGGAAAAGGAAGCCATCGCGGCTGGCCGAGGTAACGAATGAAGATTTTATTTTGCGGCGACATCGTCGGACGATCGGGCCGTGAAGCGGTGGAACGGCACGTACCGGCTTTGCGCGAGCGTTTAAAACTCGACTTTGTCATCGCCAACGGCGAAAACGCCGCGCACGGCTTCGGTCTTACCGAAAAGATTTGTACCGCGTTGTTCGCCGCCGGCGTGGATGTCATCACCGGTGGCAATCACACCTGGGACAAACCCGACATCATTCCGCTCATGAACAGTGATCCGCGGCTGCTTCGGCCTGGGAACTATCCGCCATCGACACCAGGTAAGGGAACGGGCGTCTATACCGATGGGGCAGGACGGAAAATCAAGGTTATCAACATCATGACACGCCTGTTCATGGAATTGTTGGATGATCCGTTTGCCGAGCTAGAACGAAATTTGCCGACCGCGGAACCCAAACGCATGGGCTTCGACGCCTTGATCGTCGACGTTCACGGGGAAGCAACCAGCGAGAAAATGGCGCTCGGTCATATTGCCGACGGCCGCGCGACGCTTCTCGTTGGCACGCACACCCATATCCCGACCGCCGACGCGTTCATTTTAAATAGGGGAACGGCCTACCAAACCGACGCCGGCATGTGCGGCGATTACGATTCGGTCATCGGCATGAAGAAGGAAGCGTCGATCGGCAATTTTCTCAGGCGTCTGCCGCGAGAACGCATGACGCCGGCCGAGGGCGAGGCGACATTTTGTGGCGTCTTCGTTGAAAGCGACCCGGCAACGGGACTGGCGGTGCGTGTCGCGCCGGTGCGATGCGGTGGTCGGTTATCGCAACAAATCCCGGACTGACGTGCACTGAAATTGGGTAAGCGCGTCCCGGTCAGACGGCTGCTACGCCTCTGGTTCCGTAGGCGGAGGGGAGTTCTTTGCGACGGCCTGTGCAAGACCCTCGATAATTTCACGCCCAATTGGCCCACCATCGCCTTTTACGTTATTGCCAATCATGCCACGTAACGCATCAACATGCGCGTTCATAACATCCATGACACCATCATCGGCGGTGTCCACGGTCTCGACAAAATTGCAGAGGGAGGCGGCAATATCAGATACGAGGAAATAACCAAAAGTCGAACCAAGGCCGCGTATATCGTGGGATTGAAGGAAAATCTTCTCAAATGACGTCTTGCCGTCCCCTTCGGCTTCTTGCGCCTCACGCATGGCCTCGACAAGACCATCAATCTGTATTTGAGCGCGTTCTATATATTTTTCAGCATGCTTTAGGACGACGTCCTCGGCTCTTTTAAGCATCTGGCTGGACAGCGGGCCACCTCCGCTTACCTTGGTGCGGATCGTATGCGGCGGCGTAATATATTCCGCCTTTCCGCCTTTCTTTTCTTGTCTACCTGCACCTTCGTCGGATTCGGCCATTGCCTACTCTCCCGATAACGTAATTACGTTTAAATTTAACAGGTCCGTAGGTCCAGGGCGACTCCCGTTCGCGGTCCGATGGGTCAAAGGCATATCGAACCGGGGTGCCGAATTCGCGTAAGGTTTTATCATTCCTCATCTCCGCGTCGTTCCTCGCCCATGAAATCCTTGACCGTTCGCCGCCGGTCCGGCCCGAAATACTCCGAAGCGCGCACGAACTGCCTCGGTTTTTCGATGACTGTCACAAGTCGGCTGTACAACTCCCGTGCCGTCACGGGCTTGGCGAGAAATTCGGTAACACCGACGTCGCGCGCTTCGATGACGCGTTCCAACGAACTGTGTGCCGTCAACATGATGATCGGAACAAAAGGATTCGGGCTATCCGGCGATGTCCGGACCATTCGGGTGAAGTCGATACCGTCCAAGGGATCCATTTCCCAATCGGTCAGCACGATATCCGCCGGAAAATGGCGCAGTTCCGCGTAGGCCTTACTGCCTTCAGGAGCCGTTTGAATATTACTTATGCCAAAGGAGTACAAAATATCACGAATAAGCGCGCGCATGGACGCGTCATCCTCGACAAGCAAAATACTCAGCCGTTCAAGATCGTATGCCATGCCCGCGTCGATTGGCCTCAAAGTTATGAGGTTAATTCATCCAGAGTGGATCAATAGAACCTTGTTTATACGCGTCCGCGCATAAAATCTTACCGAAAAGATGGTTAACAATTAAATAATAGCCGTTTCAAGTATGCAAACGCCGCATTGTCGCCATATTGCTTGCTTATCGATCCTTTTCGCGCAATTTCACTATTGTGCATGCAATAACAACATCTGGTATAGTCACAAAGCAAATATGCATAATCTTGCTCCGCAATTTGATTATCAACGGGAATTCTCACGGAACGACATGGCTGGCCATTCTAAATTCAAAAATATCATGTACCGAAAAGGTGCGCAGGATAAGAAGCGCGCCAGTGCATTCGGGAAGTTCGGAAGGGAAATAACCGTCGCCGCGAAGCTCGGCGGCCCTGACCCGGAAATGAATCCCCGTCTGCGCACGGCGATTTTGGCGGCCCGCGCCGGCAATATGCCCAAGGATAATATCGACCGGGCGGTCAAAAAGGGTGCTGGTAGCGGCGAAGGGGAGGATTTCGAGGAAATTCGTTATGAAGGATACGGCCCTGGCGGCGTCGCCATAATCATCGAAACCTTGACGGACAACCGCAACAGGACGGCCTCGGAAATTCGCGCCGCCTTTAGCAAGAACGGCGGCAACTTGGCTGAAACAGGCGCCGTCAGTTTCATGTTCGACCATGTCGGTGAAATTCGGTATCCGGCTGACAACGCGGATTCGGACACGGTTTTCGAAGCAGCCCTCGAAGCCGGCGCGGACGACGTCGAGTCGTCGGACGATGGTCATGAGGTAATTTGTGGACCGGATTCGCTGCATGAAGTCTGTAGCGCACTGGAAGCGCCGCTTGGTGAGCCCGTATCGGCGAAACTCGTCTGGAAGGCGCAGACCAATACACCGGTGGACGAGGGGGCTGCCTCAACGCTGCTCAAACTGCTCGAAACACTTGATGACAACGACGATGTGCAGACTGTTTCGGCGAATTACGACATCGCCGACGACGTTCTCGAACGCCTGACCTCCTAACCGGCGACACGGATAAAATGCGATTGATCGGACTCGACCCAGGGCTTCGCAACACGGGATGGGGGATTATCGACGTCCAGGCCAATCGTTTGCGCTATATCGCGGACGGCACGGTTTCCCCCGACCCCAAACAAGACCTCGCGAACCGGTTAAGAGATCTGCACGAAGGCCTAGCAGAGGTATTGCTGAACTTCGAGCCGGACGAAGCCGCGGTGGAGGAGACCTTCGTTAACAAGAACCCAACCACGACTTTGCGCCTCGGTGAAGCGCGAGGCGTCGTCGTTCTCGCACCAGCGCTCGCGGGACTTCCTGTCGCCGAATACTCCGCCAACAGGATCAAGAAATCCGTGGTTGGCGCGGGGCATGCCGCAAAGAACCAGGTGCAAATGATGGTCAATCGAATTTTGCCGGGCTGTAATTTTTCCAGCCCCGACGCCGCCGACGCGCTGGCGGTGGCTATTTGCCATGCGCATTTCGCCGAAACCGGCCGCCGCTTGCAAGACACGACGGTGATACGATGATCGCGCGACTGTCCGGCGTCCTTGGAGAAATTGGCGAGGACTCCGCCATCATCGATGTGGGCGGCGTGGGATACTTGGTCTTTTGTTCGGGCAGAACGCTGTCCAGGATGCCCGCCGTCGGCAAGGCGATCCGCGTGGAAATCGAAACCCATGTCCGCGAAGATCACATTCATCTTTACGGCTTCATAGATTCAGCCGAACGGGCCTGGTTTCGCCTTTTGACCACCGTACAGGGTGTGGGCGCGCGGGTAGGGCTCGCCATTCTTTCGGTGTTGACCGCGGATGAATTGGTTCAGGCGGTTGCGGCCCAGGACAAGACGGCTGTCGCGCGAGCCAATGGGGTTGGCCCGAAATTGGCGGCACGGATCGTCACGGAACTTCGCGACAAGGTCGGTGGCATGTCGCTTGGATCGATTGCTGGAAGCATCGATTCGGTTTCCGCGGCTAGCGGAAATGGGGAAGAAGCCATATCCGCTCTGGTCAATCTTGGTTATGCACGTGGCGATGCCTTTAGCGCCATCGCCAAGGCGAACAAGGAACTCGGCGATAGCGCGGCCCTGGATGCGCTTATCCGGTTCGGCCTTCAGGAAATGTCGCAATGAGCGATACAACGGACCGGATCGTTACGCCGGAACTGGCGGAAACGGATACCGACGAGGCATCGTTTCGTCCGCAAACCCTGGACGACTTCATCGGTCAAAACAACGTCAGGGAAAATCTATCGATTTTTATCCAAGCCGCGCGAAGCAGAAGCGAAGCGCTCGACCATACAATTTTCTTCGGTCCACCGGGCTTGGGCAAGACGACACTCGCGCAAATCGTGGCCCGTGAACTTGGCGTCAGCTTCCGCGCCACATCCGGCCCGGTCCTCGCAAAGGCCGGCGATCTCGCGGCGTTACTGACAAACCTGCAACCCCGAGATGTGTTGTTCATCGACGAAATTCATCGACTACACCCCGTGGTCGAGGAAATCCTTTATCCGGCGATGGAGGACTTTCAACTCGACCTGATCATCGGCGAGGGCCCCGCCGCGCGTTCGATCCGTATCGACCTGCCGCCCTTCACGCTGGTTGGAGCAACGACCCGTACGGGGTTGATTTCGACGCCGCTACGCGAACGATTCGGCATTCCGTTGCGAATGAATTTTTACGGCATCGAAGATTTACAGCTTATCGTCGAACGTGGCGCCCGGGTCCTTAACATGACCTTAACCGGTGACGGCGCGCACGAAATCGCCAAACGCAGCCGCGGCACGCCCCGAATTGCCGGCCGACTGCTACGCCGTGTTCGAGACTTCGCGACTGTTGCCGGACAAACCGAGATCGACGCGTCGATTGCCGATAATGCGCTGCTTCGGCTAGACGTCGACGGACGGGGACTCGACGCGATGGATTACCGGTTTTTGAAATGCATGGCGGAGAATTATGGCGGCGGTCCGGTGGGTGCGGAAACCCTCGCAGTTGCCCTGGCGGAACAGCGCGACGCCATCGAGGAGGTCATTGAACCGTACTTGATTCAGCAGGGTTTCGTGCAACGGACATCGCGCGGACGAATCCTGACCGGGCAGGGGTGGCGTTACCTCGGTCTCGAGGCGCCCGCGGCTTCCGCGGTGCAGCCAGATCTCCTGGATGAAACCGGCGGCGGAACGGTCGAGGGAACGAATGTCTGAGTCCGGCGCGACACACGTCTGCCCTATCCGTGTCTATTATGAGGATACCGATGCGGAGGGCATCGTCTACTACGCGAACTATTTAAAATTCGCGGAGCGCGGTCGCACCGAAATGCTAAGGGCCGCCGGAATTGCACATCCGAACCTATGGGAAACACAGGGCGTCGGTTTCGCGGTCCGCCATTTGACCGCTGATTACTTAAAACCTGCGAAATTGGACGATGAATTGAACGTCCATAGCCGATTGCTGGAGGTGCGCGGGGCATCCATGTCGGCGGAGCAGGTCGTCCGCCGGGAAGGTGAGGATTTGGTGCGGCTTATCGTCCGTCTCGCTTGCATCGATCACAACGGTCGTCCGGCGCGCTTACCAAACGTTTTCCGGACCGCCTTGGATGCGTATAGACATGATATTTCATAGGGATAATTTATGGACCAGAATTTAGTCGAGGCGACAGCGCTTGCTGGGTCCGTGGCCGACGTAAACCTCTCGATTTGGTCACTATTCGTCCAAGCCACCTTAATCGTGAAAATCGTCCTGATCGCATTGATAATTGCATCGATTTGGACGTGGGCCATCATTATCGAAAAGGTCTGGCGTCTACGCCGCCTCGGGCGCGCCGCAACAGCCTTCGAGGATGAATTCTGGTCGGGCGGTACGCTTGACAGTCTTTATGAGCAAGTTGGCCAGCGTCCCAAGGACCCTATGTCCGCGGTCTTTACGGCCGCGATGCGGGAATGGCGCCGCACGGCGTCACGGGGGCTGGAAAAGGGCCAGTTCTCCCATACCAGCCTGCAACAACGGATTGACCGCGTCATGCAAGTAAGTCTCGGGCGCGAAATGGAACAGCTTGAACGTTATATGACGTTTCTCGCATCGGTAGGATCAACCGCACCGTTCATCGGACTGTTCGGGACGGTGTACGGCATTATGAACAGTTTTCAATCGATCGCGATCACCAAGCAAACCAGCCTTGCTGTTGTCGCACCCGGAATCGCCGAAGCCCTTTTCGCGACGGCGCTAGGCCTCGTCGCGGCGATTCCCGCGGTCGTCGCCTATAACAAGATTTCTACCGACCTGACGCGGTACGCCAGCAGACTGGAGGCTTTCGCGCATGAATTTAGCGGCATCCTTTCACGCCAGCTTGAAGAGGCCGAGTGACCGATGAGTTTACCGATGCTGCCTGGCGGCTACCGCGGAAACGCGAAGTACCGTTATGCCAAAATGGCGGAAATAAATGTGACGCCTTTCGTCGACGTTATGCTGGTGCTGCTCATCGTATTCATGGTCACCGCACCGCTTTTGACTGTTGGCGTTCCCGTCGATCTTCCGAAAACCAGAGCCGCGACGATCAACGATACCCAGGAACCACTCGTCGTTTCCATCGACGCGGCCGGCACGATTTATTTGCAAGAAACACCGATGCCTTTGGAGAAACTTGTTCCCCGGCTAAGCGCGATCACGGGCGCGAATCCGGATCTCCGCATTTTCATTCGTGGCGATGCCTCCTTGGCATATGGCGATGTCATGTCGGTAATGGGTCATCTCAGCGCGGCGGGCTTCCGCAAGGTCTCGTTACTGGCGAAAATTCCCGAAACGAAGTCGAACACGAAATAGAACGCTCATATGCGTACCGCCGCCGCCATATCCGCCTCCTTGCATATCGCGGTCTTCCTATTTGCCTGGCTTGGCTTTTTTCCCACTTCGCCGCCAACAATCGCGCCCGCTCAGGTGATAGAAGTCGAAGTCGTGGCGGAAATGGATATCGAGAAACCAAAACCGCGCGCGCAACCGAAACCCAAGCCCGCCCCACCGCCGCCACCACCACCGCCAGCCGTCAAACCCGAGCCACAAGTCGCGACCACGCCGGACCCGGCTTCTGTGCCGGAACCGAAGGTCAAACCGCCGAAGAAAAAGCCGCCAGAGGTGAAGCCAAAACCAAAGGTGGCGAAAAAACCAAAACCAAAGCCAAAAAAGCAGGTTCAAAAACCGAAACCGCGCCCGAAACCGAAACCAAAATCGAAGCCAAAGCCAAAGCCGAAACACGATTTCGCATCGGTTCTCAAGACCGTGAACAAACTGGAAAAGCAGGCCGTTCAAAAACCCAAACAACCGAAAACCAAGCCCCAACCCAAGAAAGACGCCGCGCCCTTGCAGCAAATCGCGAAATTACTCGACAAGAAACGCCCCAAAACCCGAAGTCTAAGGTCGCGGGATGGTATTTCGGTAGACGAACTCCGTGCCATCAGGGAGCAAATAGAACCCTGTTGGAACCCGCCCGCTGGCGCGCGAGATGCCCAGAGCATGGTTGTCGAAATCCGCGCGACGATAAACCCGGACGGCAAGGTGCGTACCGCTTTCATTGTCGACAAGGCACGCGCACGATCGGATGTTTTCTTTCGTGCCATGGCGGAAGCCGCTTTGCGCGCGATGCTGAATCCAAGATGCCAGCCACTGCCGCTACCCCTCGAAAAATATGACGAATGGCGAGATATGGTAGTAGTCTTTGACCCTCAGGAGATGTTCTGAATATGCCGATAGATGCGACATTCCGCTTACGGCTGCCAGCGTTATTGCTTTTGATGCTGACAATCGCCCTCCCAAGCTGGGCGGAGATACGCGTGGATATCCGACGTCCGAACGTGGAACCGCTCCCCGTCGCGATCACCGAGTTCAGTGGTATTACCACCGCGGAAGCCAAAATCGGCCGTGACATGGCGACCGTGATTTCCGGTAATCTCGAACGCTCCGGTTTGTTTAAGCCACTCGACCCTCGTGCATTCATTCAAAATGCCGCGTCGCTGCTTGTTCGTCCGCGTTTTTCCGACTGGCGGGTGATTAACGCGCAAGCCTTGGTTCAGGGTAATATCAAGGTCCAACCCGACGGCCGCATGCGGATTGAATTCCGCCTCTGGGACGTTTTCGCGGAAGCGCAAATGACGGGATTGGCCTATTTCACCGAACCGCAGAATTGGCGGCGCGTCTCCCACATCATCTCCGACGCGATTTACAAACGCATCACGGGCGAAGAAGGATATTTTGATACGCGGATTGTATTCGTGTCGGAAAGCGGCCCTCGCGACCGACGCATCAAGCGGCTTGCGATCATGGATCAGGATGGCGAAGGGTTTCGTTTTCTCACCGATGGTTCGGCATTGGTTTTGACGCCGCGATTTTCACCAACGACGCAGGAAATCACCTACCTGTCCTATTACAATAACACGCCCCGCGTTTACCTGTTCGATATTGAAACCGGACGCGAGGAAGTGCTCGGGAAATTTAAGGGCATGACGTTCGCACCGCGATTTACACCCGATGGAAAATCGGTCTTGTTGGCTTATGCCAGGGAAGGGAATTCCGAAATTTGGCGCATGGATTTGCGGACACGCGACCGCAAACGATTAACGCACCACCCCGCTATCGACACCTCACCGAGTGGTTCGCCGGATGGAGAATTCATCGCATTTAACTCCGACAGGGGCGGATCGCCGCAGCTCTATGTCATGGATAGCGATGGCGGAAACGTCCGCCGCATTAGCTTCGGGCGAGGACGTTACGCGACCCCGGTTTGGTCGCCGCGCGGTGATTTGATTGCTTTTACCAAGCAGCTCGGCGGAAAGTTCCACATCGGGGTCATGCGACCCGACGGCAGCGGCGAACGTTTACTCTCCGAAAGCTTTCTCGACGAAGCGCCGACATGGGCACCAAATGGTCGTGTTCTGATGTTTTTCCGGGAAACGCCAAGTGACCGAAAAGGGAAGGGCGGAACAAGCCGACTCTACTCGGTGGATTTAACCGGATTCAATCTTCGGGAGGTTGTAACTATTGGCGATGCTTCGGACCCAGCGTGGTCACCGCTTAATCCGTAATATTACGTACATTTCTTGAAGTTTTCGGTAAAAATACCGTGAAATATTTAACTCAAGAGGTTGTATTTGAGAAATCGACGTGGTTAATAGGATTCAGATTTAAACTTGACTTGCACTCATAAACGTTTCGGAATCTCCCACTATTCGACACGTTTGGGTTAAGTGATTGAAACTATGAAAAATTCGTCCAAGGGGTAAGTAAATGCGTATAAAGATTTTGAGTTTGTTCGCTGCGGCACTACTTGTTTCCGCATGTGCGACAGAACCAGAAGAAAATAGCGCCGTAACAGGCAAGGTTTCGTCAACGCAAGACTCGACTTCGAAGGCACCATCTGGGTCAGGAACGACCAAGGTGAAAGCAAAGAAAGCTCCCCCCAGTGGCGCGCCCGCGGGTTCCCGCGTCGAATTCTTCACCAAGGTTGGGGATCGCGTATTTTTCGATTTTAATAAGTCCGAGATTGGACCGAAGGCAGCCGAAGTATTGCAGCGTCAAGCCGCATGGTTGCAGAAGCACCCAAATAAAACGCTTGTTGTCGAAGGTCATTGTGACGAACGGGGAACCCGTGAGTATAACTTGGCACTTGGCGAACGCCGTGCGAACGCCGTGCGTGAATATTTAATCAGCCTCGACATCTCGCCGGCCCGAATTGAGACAATCAGCTACGGCAAGGAACGGCCGGCCGTTCTTGGTTCCAATGAATCCGCATGGGCGCAAAACCGCCGCAGCGTATCACTGCCGAACGACGGAGCGGGTAGCTAATTATCCTAACGCGGCTATCGTTTCCGGTTACGGCCGGCGATAGCCGTATTCCTACCGACCGCCTTAATGTTGCCGAATTGGCGCGATAGGATGGGCGCCATGAAATTACTTTGCCTCCCTTTGTATTTAAGTAATGGGACGTCGCTCCGGCGAGGTCCCGTTCGCGTCTTTAGGACACGTTTCTTTACGGTTTGTTTGTTCGGGCTGCTAGTCGCGCTTGCTTCGAATAACGTGGCGGTGGCGCAGAACGAGAATATCGCGCAAGAGCTGGAACGCTTGCGTCGCGAACTGTCGGACGTCCAGCGATATATCTTTAAAGGCGAAGGCGCCCCGCCTTCATCCGCAGCGGCTGTTTCAGGGAAACCCGAACCAGAATCCAACGCGCGCCTGCAACGCCAGATGCTCGAAATTCAATCGCAGATCCGAGAACTGACAGGTCATATCGAACGTTTTCAGCACGAAGTGCGCCTCATTAGCGGTCGTCTCGACAAACTCGTCACCGATGTTGATCACAGGCTACGTGCGCTGGAAGGTGGCGCCCCCTTGGCGGAAGCCGAGAAGCCACAAAACGATCCCCAGAGCACTGTTTCACCGGCACCCGCAAACCGCACGACAATGGTGATTTCGTCCGATGGCGTCACCCGTACACGGCCGGAACTGACCCCGAATCAGGGTTTCCTGGGGCACATTAGCGATAAGGATTTAGCGGATTTCCGAAGCGGGAAGCCAGTTCAAGCCGCGCCACGGTCGGCTACGGCGGGCACTTCGACGCAAACGGCTGCTCCCGCCAGACAACCCGCGGCACAAGCCGCGCCGGCGCCGGGTAACGTATCTTCGGGCAATGTCACCATGACGCGCGCCGTGCGCGGCGGCGGTCTCCCGGAAGGCACGCCACAGCAGCAATATAATTTCGCCTTCGCGAAACTCAAACAGCGCAACTACACGGAAGCGGAATCGACATTAGGTGAGTTCGTCGACCGGCACCCCGATCATCCGCTTGCCGGGAATGCGATGTACTGGATGGGTGAAACGCACTATGTGCGCAAACAGTACCGGGACGCCGCACGCATTTTCCTCGATGCATATCAACGGTTTCCACAAGGAAACAAGGCGGCGGACAATCTTTTCAAACTCGCACGCTCACTCCTGCAGATTGGCGAGAAGGATTCCGCCTGCACGACCTATGCGGAACTTAAAAAAACCTTCCCCAACGCAAATGCGCGAATTCTGTCTGGTGCGAAAGCCGACGTGAAACAATTGGGTTGTCGTTGAACCCCGAAAAACCTGGCGCCGCTGACTCCGCGAATTCGAATGGAAAACCCATTGGCGACGACGAATTCGCGGCGCTAATGGGGCGGCTCGGCCCGTTCGAAGAGCAGCCCAATTTGGCTGTCGGATGTTCTGGTGGCGCCGACAGCACCGCGTTAACGATAATGCTGCATCGTTGGGCGCGCCGGCGGGGCGGGATACTTACCGCACTAATTGTCGATCATGGTCTTAGAAGCGATTCAGCCGCCGAAGCGAAGACGGTCGCGAAACGCCTCTCGAATCTTCATATACCCCAGTCAATACTCTCTTATCGCGGCACGCCTTTTTTAGGAGATATTCAGTCGGCCGCGCGACAAACGCGCTATGAATTGTTAACCGAATGGTGCGCCGACAATGATTGTCTTCACCTTTTCGTCGCGCATCATCTCGAGGACCAGGCCGAAACGGTATTGCTGCGCCTCGCGCGCGGTAGCGGGATTGATGGTCTCGCGGCGATGGCGCCGGTAACGGAGGGGCGAAACACGCGAATCCTGAGGCCACTTTTATCCGTCAGCCGGGTTAGGTTGCGCGCGACCCTGTCGGAACACCGCATGACGCACGTCGAAGACCCCTCGAATGACAACGTTGTCTTCGCACGGGTCCGCATGCGCGCCTTACAGGCCGGTTTAAGTGGTGAAGGTATGACGCCCCGGCGCCTTGCGGCCACGGCGGCACGTCATGCACGCGCGCGTAGTGCGATCGAAGGCGATATCGCCATGCTTCTTGCACGTTCGGCCATTCTGTACCCACAAGGATATGGGTCCCTTGTTCCCGAAGCGCTGAAGAATGCGCCGGAGGAAATTGGCTTGCGTGCGCTGTCTCGCGTGGTGACATGCGTCAGCGGGGGCATCTACCCGCCCCGGCTCGACCGTATCGAGCGGCTTTATGATTGGATACGAAATGACATGCCAAGCAGAGGCCGAACCATCGCCGGCTGTCGGGTCCTAAAACGCGGTTCCACTCTGCTGATATGTCGCGAACCGAGCGCGGCAAACGATCGTATTCCGGCGCGTGGCGAGGCGTTTTGGGATGGCCGCTTTCGGCTGCGATTTGGCAAACGGGCAACGGGCGAGATTCGGCGCCTTGGCCAGGAAGGGTGGCGTGAAGCCGTCTCGATCGCGCCAACCTTACGACAAACGCCAATTCCCGCCGCCGTACGGCCAAGTCTGCCCGCGATCTGGTCGGAAAACGGCCTGAATGCAGTACCACACCTAGATTTTTACAATCGCGAGGCCACTTGTAGGCCTTCCCGAAAGACGTCTATTTGCTTTACACCGCGGCAACCGCTATTACCCGCGCGCTTTACATTGCAAAAGGGTAGGTACACACTATCTAATTGAGGAAAGAAATTACTGGCGCGAATGCTCCAAGCGCCCATATTCTGACTTCGTTCCGGTATTGAAAGGCCCCAGCGTGAATCTTTTTGGCAAGAACTTAGCCTTATGGATCATCATCATTATCCTGATGATTGGTTTGTTTAATTTATTTCAAGGAACCTCGCAAAGAAGCGCGCAGGCACCGATCACTTATTCCGATTTCCTCAGCCAGCTTTCGCAGATTAGCGATGTGACGATCACGGGACGTACGATTACCGGGCATTATCGCGAGGGTGGCAATACGTTCACCACCTATGCACCAGACGACCCAAAATTGGTTGAAACGCTGGCGGCATCAGGTGTCAAAATCAGCGCCGCCCCTCCGGAAGAAAACATGCCGTCATTACTCGGCATTCTTATTTCCTGGTTCCCGATGCTGCTTCTGATTGGCGTATGGGTTTTCTTCATGCGCTAAATGCAGTCCGGCGGCGGCAAGGCCATGGGATTTGGTAAATCGCGTGCGCGCCTGCTGACGGAAAAAACCGGCCGCGTGACGTTCGAGGATGTTGCCGGTATCGATGAGGCCAAGCAGGAACTGGAGGAAGTCGTCGATTTCCTAAAGGACCCGCAAAAATTTCAGCGTCTCGGCGGAAAAATTCCGAAAGGCGTGCTGCTGGTTGGCCCGCCAGGTACGGGCAAGACATTGCTCGCCCGTGCTATTGCCGGCGAAGCGAATGTACCGTTCTTCACGATCTCCGGTTCCGACTTCGTTGAAATGTTCGTTGGCGTCGGCGCCAGCCGTGTCCGCGATATGTTCGAGCAAGGCAAGAAAAACGCCCCCTGCATCATCTTCATTGACGAAATTGATGCGGTCGGTAGGCACCGGGGCGCGGGCCTCGGCGGCGGCAATGATGAACGCGAGCAGACCTTGAATCAGTTGCTCGTCGAAATGGACGGCTTCGAGGCGAACGAGGGTGTTATCCTCATCGCCGCGACGAACCGCCCCGACGTGCTGGATCCGGCATTGTTGCGCCCGGGCCGATTCGACCGGCAAGTGGTCGTGCCAAACCCCGACATTCTGGGCCGTGAGAAAATTCTTAAGGTCCATATGCGCAAGGTACCGCTGGCGCCGGATGTCGATGCCAAGGTAATCGCACGCGGAACGCCAGGTTTCTCGGGTGCCGACCTCGCTAATCTAGTCAATGAGGCCGCGTTGCTGGCGGCGCGCAAAAACCGCCGCGTCGTATCAATGCAGGAGCTCGAGGAGGCGAAGGATAAAGTCATGATGGGGGCCGAGCGGCGGTCCATGGTCATGACCGAGGAAGAAAAGGAAATGACGGCCTATCATGAAGGCGGTCACGCGCTAATCATGATGCATATTGCAGGACACGAACCCTTGCATAAGGTCACGATCATTCCGCGTGGGCGGGCTCTTGGTGTCACCATGTGGCTACCCGAAAGAGATAAATATGCCCATTCCTATACCGAATTGAAGGCGAGAATTGCCAGCTCGTTTGGTGGCCGCGTGGCGGAAGAGATCATCTACGGCAAGGACAACGTGACCACCGGCGCGGCGCAAGACATCACCCAAGCGACGCAAATCGCTCGCGCCATGATTACCGAATACGGGTTCAGCGACGAACTCGGTCCCCTACGTTATAGCGACAACGAGGAGGAAGTCTTCCTCGGTCATTCGGTAACGCAGCGCAAGAACGTGTCCGAAGCGACGCTGAAGACCATTGATGAAGAGGTTCGCAAACTGGTCTATTGGGGCGAGAAAGCGGCGCGCGATATCCTGAACGAGCATCTGGACGATCTGCACACCATCGCCAAGGGATTGCTGGAATACGAAACGCTATCACGAGAGGAAATCGAGGCCTTGTTACGGGGCGACGATATTTCCAAGGGCGGCGATGAGGACGAAACACCGTCGAGTGGCATTCGCTCCTCCGTACCGACCAGCGGACCCGTCACCGATTTGGGTCCCGAACCGCAACCGGAAAGCTAAACAGCGCGCAATTTGACTGCGGTACAGGCGCGAATCTCCTATATTGGGCGGAATAACGGGCCAATGCATTGGCGTTGGAACCAACTGACCAACATGGGAATAAAATGACCCGTAAGTATTTCGGCACGGATGGTATACGCGGCCGCGCCAACAGCGAACCGATTACCCCCGCCACTGTCTTGCGGCTTGCAATGGCCGCGGGGCGGCGGTTTCGCCGCGGCAGCCACCGCCATCTGGTCGTCATCGGCAAGGATACCCGCCTGTCTGGCTATATGCTTGAGCCGGCCCTAGCCGCCGGCTTTACGTCCATGGGAATGGATGTCGACCTTGTCGGTCCCATGCCGACACCGGCTGTCGCGATGTTAACCCGATCACTGCGGGCCGACCTTGGCGTCGTAATCTCCGCTTCGCATAACCCCTATCAGGACAATGGCATCAAGCTCTTTGGCCCCGACGGCTATAAGCTTTCCGACGATGAGGAAATGGCCATTGAATCCTTGATGGAGAAGGACGACGCCGACTATGCGGAAGCCGAGGCACTCGGCCGCGCGACGCGGCTCGACGATGCGCCGGGCCGTTATATCGAATTCATAAAGCAAGCATTCCCCCGTGGTCTGCGTTTAGACGGTTTGAAGGTCGTTGTCGACTGCGCCAATGGCGCGGCCTACCGCGTCGCGCCCGCCGTCTTTTATGAATTGGGTGCGGAAGTCGTACCAATAGGCGTCCGTCCCGATGGCACCAACATCAACCGAGACTGCGGCGCAACGAATACGGCATTGATGCGCGAACAGGTGGTGGTCCATGGCGCGGATGTGGGAATCGCGCTCGATGGCGATGCCGACCGCATGATTCTCGCCGACGAATCCGGCGCCATTCTCGATGGTGATCAGATCATGGGATTAATCGCCAGGTCCTGGCAGCGCAATGACAAGTTGCGCGGCGGGGGCATTGTCGCAACGGTTATGTCGAACCTCGGACTGGAGCGCTATTTGACGGACCTTGATCTTGAGCTAGTCCGCACGGCCGTTGGCGACCGTTACGTCGTCGAACATATGCGCGCGCAAGGATATAACGTCGGCGGCGAACAGTCCGGGCATATTATCTTGAGTGATTTCGGTACGACGGGGGATGGTTTGGTCGCGGCCTTGCAAGTACTAGCCGTCGTCATTCAGGAAGGCCGTAAGGTCAGCGAAGTCTGCCATATCTTCGATCCCGTGCCGCAGCTCCTGCGTAACGTCCGTTACAATGGCGGTGCCCCGCTGGAAGAAAGCAAAGTCATCGAGGCCATTCAATCGGGGGAAGCCTCGCTTGGCGATTCCGGACGCCTGGTCATCCGTAAATCGGGAACCGAGCCGGTAATCCGCGTCATGGCGGAAGGCGATGACGACACACTCGTCAACGGTGTCGTGGATGATATCGTCACGACAATAGAGCAAGTTTCGAGGCCATGACCGGCGCGATCGGGCGCGTGCTAATCGCCGCGGGATCTGATTCCGGCGGTGGCGCTGGTATCCAAGCGGATATAAAAACGGTTACCGCCTTGGGCGGCTACGCCATGACGGCGATAACCGCCCTTACGGCACAAAACACACAAGGTGTATTCGGCGTTGTCGGCGTCGAACCGGACTTCATTGCACAGCAGATGCGCCTGGTTATCGAGGATATCGGCGTCGACGTCGTAAAAACGGGCATGCTGCACAATAGCGCGGTGATTGAAGCCGTCTGCGACGTGGTCGAAGAGTACGATTTGCCCCTTGTGGCGGACCCGGTCATGTTTGCGAAGGGCGGCCATGCACTGCTTGAGCCCGAAGCCGTCGCGACGGTGCGTAACCGACTGACACCTTTGGCGGATGTTATTACACCTAATCTTCCCGAAGCCTCGGCCTTGATCGGTAGACCAGTCGAAACCGTCGACGACATGGCGAAGGCGGCCGATGCCCTTTCCGAGCTCGGCGCCGCGGCCGTGCTCTTGAAAGGCGGCCATTTGGACAGCGATGTCCTTAGCGATTTTCTTTATGCCGGTTCCAACATATCGCGGTGGGACGATACGCGGATCGATACCCAGCATACCCACGGTACGGGCTGTACGCTGGCATCTGCCATCGCAACCGGATTGGCGCAGGGTATGGCGCTCAAAGACGCCGTTGAACGCGCCCGCTCTTACGTGCGCGATGCAATTTTGGGCGCGCCAGGCCTGGGCAAAGGGCATGGACCCTTACAACATGGCCACACGGTTTCCGCATACCCAGCAGTGTGCTGATTCAGACCCTAAATCTCGTCGCATCCAATGCGACAAACTTCACAATCATCGAGACTGATTACATTCATCGGCATTCTGGCCCCTCGCCAAGATCATCTAAGTCATCCTGTCTCAATCTTTGGCAGTCCCTTCACCGCGACTTTGAGTCGTTGGCATGCGCAAACAACGTGCGCTGGCGTGCTAACCGCGTCCGCAGCGCCTTCAAAATGCGCCCCTTTAAAATCAATGACCGATTTGAGAGGGTACCTCTGGATATCCCGGGCAATCCCACGCGGAACAACTTCGGGATGTCCGGCTCAGGGATCAGGCGGTTTTCAGCGTAACGGGCGTCCAGACCTCTTTTCGGCGCGCGGAGCGTTCTTCGCGCGTTTCCTTCTCAAAGAGGGCATGCTTGGCGTCGCCGAACTGCTTGCCTTTGTTTTCCGTCAAATTCGCGTTCAAGATACCGTAGAGTTGATCATCGATTTGTTGCACCGCACCGATATAGTTTCCACAGTTCTTGCAGATCAGAAAATCCACCATATTCATGCCAAAGTGATACCGGTTTAACTGGGCTTCATCTTCCACCCGTAATTCTATGCGTCCCTCCGAATCGCTAAGCGAGCGCATATTGTGCGAACGGCAGAAATCACATTGGCAAGCGTGCAACCACATATCCAGAGGCTGTTTATTTGTTGTAAGCGTGGCATTCAGATTGCCGCAATGGCAGGCGCTTTTGATGGTCTTGGTCATGAGACGTATTCCCCTGTTTAGTGACCGAACTGGATCAAACTAAGATAACAACGAAATTACCATAATTGCCAATTTAGCGATGTCCAGCCTTGGCCAAAACTTGACATCTTCGGCCTGATGCCACTCTCCCCGTTTGCCGTAAATGTTCATCTTCGAGACCAATGCGACGATCCGATCCCTGAAATCCGCAGGGTACGGATTCCTCGTTCTCGCCATGAAAACACTCTCCTTCAAAAGGGAAAAGTGTCCAATACCCGGGGGAGCTCCAGAATCACACTAGCTTCAAGGGGTTGGGTTTCTGATTCACGCGAAATTCAATTATTTGAATTTTGCGATCAGGACACCAGCCGAATAGCAGATTAGACGATCATCGAGAGCGACGCGTCCGAACTTCGTAGTATTTCGGAAATAATCTCAAGCCCGGCATCCAAGACCGCATCTTCGCGCGGCGTCCCAAGGCAAATGCGGACCGCGTGCGGAATATCGCCTCGACCGACGGCGAAGGTTTCCGCCGGCGCAACCTTAACGCCCTGTTTTTCCGCTGCGGCAACGAATTCAGCCGCGCGCCAAGGCTCTGGCAGGTGCAGCCAAATATGCATTGCCCCCAACGGCGCATCATAGGAAAACGCCTCTAACCGTTTTATCGCGCTCATACGGCGCTTTTCAGCGATCATACGGTGATTGTCCAAGATGGCGTCGGCTTCGCCATCGAGGATCCATCGGGTCGCGATTTCAGCCATGAAAGGTGCCGCCATCCAGCAAGTCGCGCGGACCGCCGAACCGATATGGTCCACGATGTTCGTTGGCGGCACGACATAACCGATCCGTAGCCCCGGCGCGATCGTCTTGGACAGACTTGTCAGATAGATCGTGTTCTCAGGCGCAAAGGAGGCGAGGGGTCGCGGGCCAGGTGAGGGGAGTAGATTACCGTAAATATCATCTTCTATGATAAGGACGTCGTGACGGAAAGCGATTGCCGCGATTTCACGTTTTCGGGACTCCGGCATCGTCACGGTGGTTGGATTGTGCAGCGTTGGCATGCAGTACAGGATGCGCGCGCCTGTCTCTACAATGGTTTGTTCAAATGCATCAGGCAAAAGCCCATCGGCATCCATTTCCACGCCATCAAGCCGCAACCCCAGCATGGATGCTGCCGGCTTGATCCCTTGATAGGTCAACCGTTCCGTCAATATACGGTCACCAGGGCGCGTCAACGCCGCCAGCGTCGATAAGATACCGTGCTGCGCACCGGCGCAGACAATCACGTGCTCTGGTGTGACCGAATACCCACGTCGGGCGATCCAAACGGCACCGGCGGCACGATGTGCGGGAAGACCAGTGTCCGGCTGGTAATCGAGAAGAGCACCGGAAACTGATTCACCCGCCATTTTTGTGAGAGCCGCTGTTAGGGCTTCCCGCTCGCGGCCAGGCGCCGGAAAATTCAGCGTCAGATCGACGACTTCCGCCGCCGACGGCTGCATGGGTATGTCGCTAACCGGCGACGCCGCGCGAACGAAGGTACCGCGGCCGGTCTCGCCGCTTAACAGGCCTCTCCGCTCGATTTCCGCATATGCCCTGCCAACGGTTCCGACCGTAACCCCAAGCTGCCAGGCAAGGTCGCGCTGTGTCGGTAAGCGGTCACCCGCCGCAAGGTCGCCCTCCGCGATTGCTTCCGACAACGCGGTGGCGATCGCCCGGTATTTTGGTCCGGGACGGTTTTCAATACGCAAATTCAATATTGTCATGGTGACAATGTTTCCTTTGACTGGACTAGATTTGAATTGTACGAAGACAATTAGAGAAAATCAACAAATTGTGCTAATTAGGACAAAATTGGATGCACACAATATATTCCCGAGCCGCATCGAAAAACTGGATTGAGGAAACTCTCCATAGCGTTAGCGGTCGTCGATTTTGGCTAAATCTTGGTCGGATGATTTCCTGTTGGCATTCCCGCAGCAAACAACGTCATGCGCTCTCTAAACTCGACGACCATTTGTTACGGGACATCGGCGTAAACCATCTCGAAGCCGAAAGGGAATCCGCGAAACCCTTTTGGCGGGCTTGAGCGAGGGAATTCCGAATGCGCATACGGCAGTATCAACTGGACGCCTTTACCGACCGCGTCTTTGGCGGAAACCCAGCAGCGGTTTGCCTGCTTGAATCCTGGCTACCCGCGGAAACGATGCAGGCGATCGCCGCGGAAAACAATCTCTCGAAAACCGTTTTCTGCGTTCCCGATGATGACGGTTACGCAATTCGCTGGTTCACACCACGATTGGAAATCGGTCTTGCCGGGCATCCGACGCTTGCGGCGGCATGGGTGATCCTGCACGACATCGCACCCGACAAGGAAGCGGTACGGTTTACCAGCAAGAAGGGCGATATTCTATCCGTGGTTCGCGATGGTGTGCGTCTGGTGATGGATTTCCCCGCCGATCCCGCCAAGATAAGCGATGTGCCAGCACCCGTTTCCGAGGCCTTGGGTGCACCGGCGCAGTTTGTCCTGACGGCGCGCGACACCATGGCGGTCTATGCCAGTGAATCCGTTGTTCGCGGTCTCCAACCGGATATGGTCAAGATTGCCGCGTTGGACACATTCGGCGTTATCGCGACAGCACCTGGCGACGACTGCGACTTCGTATCACGCTTTTTCGCCCCAAGGGCGGGCATCCCGGAGGATCCCGTTACCGGTTCCGCGCATTGTACATTGGCACCCTACTGGTCCGAGAAACTAGGAAAACCAGCGTTGTTCGCACGCCAAATTTCCGAACGCGGCGGTGAAATTCACTGCGAATCTCGCGGAGACCGTGTACTGATCGGCGGCACCGCCGTTCCCTTCATGGAAGGCGTTATCACGCTACCTTAACGCGGAGGGAATAAGTCCATGCGGCGAATCGAAATCTTCTTTTACGGCTTGTTCATGGACAGGGATGCCTTGATCCGCCAGGGATTAGAACCAGGCCCGCCTCGCGTTGGTTCGGTAGCGAATTTCAAACTCAAGATCGGCGAACGCGCAACCCTCGCACCAGCGGAGCAAGGCACGGTATGGGGCGTCACCATGGAATTGCCTTCAGTGGAAGCCGAACAGCTATATGCCGGACCTAGTGTCGCGGATTACAAGCCAGAAGCCGTTCTGGTGCACTTGGTGAATGGCGATGTCATCGCCGCGCTTTGCTACAATCTCCATGATCTGGATATTGGCAAGACGAACAAACCCTATGCCGAGGCGCTTTACGAATTGGCTGTAATATTGGGTTTGCCCGAGGCTTATTTAGTCTACCTCAAATCATTTTCGACATAAGGACTTCTAGCGATGTTACCCACGTTGGACGAACTGGAAACCGCGGCGGCACAGGTACACGCGATCATGTCGCCGACGCTGCAGTATAATTGGCCGCTCCTGGCGCAGCGCTGTGGTTGCGACGTGTGGGTCAAGCACGAGAACCACACGCCAATTGGTGCGTTCAAGATTCGCGGCGGCATTACCTTCATAAACGATTACGCACAGCGCGACGACGCCACGGGGATTATCTCCGCGACGCGGGGCAATCACGGGCAATCGATTGGTTTCGCAGCGCGCGCCGCCGGAGTCGCGGCGACGATCGTGGTGCCGGAAGGCAATAGCACGGAGAAGAACGCCGCGATGAAAGCGCTCGGCGTGGATCTTGTCGTGCACGGGCATGATTTCGACGAAGCGCGGGCCTTTGCCGACCGGAAGGCGGTGGAGGAGGGGCTTTACTTCGTTCCCTCGTTCCATCCGCACCTGATCCGAGGCGTTGCGAGCTATGCACTCGAGTTCCTCGGTGCCGTCCCTGACCTCGATACGATTTATGTACCCATCGGCCTGGGATCTGGCATATGCGGCGTAATCGCCGCGCGTGACGCGTTAAACCTTCACACCGATGTCGTGGGAGTCGTATCGGAAAATGCACCGTCCTATGCGCTGTCCTTCGAGGCGGGCGAACCCATTCCCACCAACAGCGCGAATACTTTCGCCGACGGCGTCGCCTGCCGCATTCCGGACCCGATGGCGGTCGAGATCATCAACAAGGGCGCGGACCGGGTGGTCGCGGTCAGCGAAGCCGAAATCAAGGACGCCATGCGCGCCTACTACACCGACACCCACAATCTCGCCGAAGGGGCCGGTGCCGCGCCACTTGCCGCCTTGCTGAAAGAAAAGGACGCGATGCGGGACCGCAAGGCCGGTGTCATCCTCTCCGGTGGCAATATCGATACCGAACTGTACAGCGCGATCTTGTCGGAGGGTTGAGCGGTGAGGGGCAGCGACATCGCTATTTCGGAAGCAGCCACCCCGCACGAAATCGAAGCAATCCACACCCTGTTCCAGGAATATGCTTCGTCGCTCGATTTCAGCCTTGGTTTTCAGGGATTCGATGAGGAACTTGCGGCGTTACCGGGCAAATACAGCCTGCCCGGTGGATGCCTGCTGCTTGCCACGAGTCCGTCGGGACAAAAGGCCGGCTGCGTTGGCATCCGGCCGATCGATGCATCCGATGCGGAAATGAAGCGGCTCTACGTCCGGCCTGATTTTCGCGGTTTTAAGTTTGGCAAGCGTTTGGCGGAGGCCTCCATGGCCTTTGCGCGGCGCGCGGGATACGCCACCCTGCGGTTGGATACGATATCCGACAGGATGGCGGCGGCGGATCGATTGTACAGAGATATGGGATTCGTCGAAACGGCCCCCTATTATGACAATCCGGTTGCTGGCGCGCGGTTTTACGCCCTTGATTTATCGTCATAAAAAGTCCGCAAGAACCGGGTGGCTGAAACCAGAAAAGCGGCATAACTTTACCGCCTTGAAGAGATATTCGGTGGACGGCGATGAACAGTGACGGAAGATGGGACGACGAGAGCAACGACAGCCGCGATTACCAGCGCATCGCGGCGGCATTGCGCTATGTGGACACCCATTATCAGGATCAACCGACACTGGCGGAAATCGCGCAACAGTCAGGCCTCAGCGAATTCCATTTCCAGCGGCTGTTCACGCGTTGGGTCGGTATTAGCCCGAAGAAATTCCTGAAACATCTGACCCTGGAGTGCGCCAAACGAAGCCTCGAAGCCTCGTCGAGTGTCCTGGATGCCGCCTATGACGCGGGTCTGTCCGGGCCAAGCCGATTGCATGATCTGTTTGTTACCACGGATGCCGTAACGCCCGGCGAATACAAGGCGCGCGGGCAGGGGATGACGATACGTCATGGCCGCCATCCCACACCCTTTGGCGATTGTGTCCTGCTCGTCACGGACCGCGGTATTTGCGGCCTCGGATTTGTCGATGAGAACGAGACCTATGAGGAAGCCTTGGCCTATTTGGCCGAGGGCTGGGAGAACGCACGGCTTATTGAATCATCTACAGAAACAGAGTCCTATATCGACCGCATGTTTAGGCCAACCGAGAGCAGAGCGCCTCGTAGCGACATGCCTTTAAGGGTTCTATTACGCGGCACGGCGTTTCAGACCCGTGTCTGGCGTGCGCTGCTGACGATACCACCGGGAAAATTGACGACGTACGAAGATATTGCACGGCGGCTCGGCTATACCAGCAACGCGTCACGCGCCGTCGGTCGCGCAAACGCGACCAATATGATCTCTTTTCTAGTGCCTTGTCATAGGGTCATCCGCACGACCGGTGCCATTGGCGGCTACCGCTGGGGCAGAGAACGCAAACTCGCGCTTATTGGTTGGGAAGCAGCGCACGCGGAGCAGGCCGCCTGAACATTCTCAAAGCCCCCCTCGCAAACATCATACCTTCACACCAAAGTCGCATAATGTATATTATGGAAAATATTGACTTGATTCAGATCGTCCACTTAAAACATTACCCAATCAGCATGAGACGCTCCATTCTAGACAATTTCCGGCACTTCAAGGACCAAACCGTCATACCCTGCTTCCACGCCCGCGGGTAATTCATCGCACAGGGCCTGGTAATCTAAATGCGTGCCCATATGGCACAACACCGCGCGGCGTGGTTTTACGCGCGCGATCCATTGCAAAGTCAGGTCAAGATGCGCATGGGTTGGATGCGGTCGCCGATGAAACGCATCGACGATCCAGGTATCTATTCCCGCCAAGGCTTCGAAAGCCGCTTCGTCCAGACGGACAACGTCGGTCGAATAGGCAAAATTTCCTATCCGAAACCCCAGCGTTGTCGAGAAACCATGATCCTGTTCAAAGGGTTTTAGGCAAACGCCGTTAATATCGAAATCGCCGTCAATCTCGCGCGGCACGAGAACCGGTTTGTAAAAACGGACCGGCTGCCCCTTGGGTGGCGGCCTAAGCGGTTCGAAAACATAGCCAAATCGCTCATGCAAGGTCTTCAACGTTGCCGCGTCGCCATACGCTGGCAATGCCGCCTTCATGGACCAATTAATCCAGCGTAGATCGTCAATCCCATGGCTGTGGTCCGCATGCGCGTGCGTATAGACCACGGCGTCCAGCCGATCGACCTTCGCGTCGAGAAGCTGCGCGCGGCAATCCGGCGAGGAATCGAACAGGATCGAAACATCGCCAATTTCGGCCAATATCGAGGCGCGCCGGCGCCGGTTTCGCGGCTCGTTCGGATCGCACTGACCCCAGCTATTCCCGACCCTTGGCACGCCGCTGGACGGCCCGGTTCCCAACATCGTCACGCGCATCAGGGGGTTAGCCATTTACGCGGCTGAACAGGCGGTGGAAATTGTCCGTCGTCGCCGCCGCGATGGTTTCGGTGTCCATATTCAGAATAGCCGCCAGCCGTTCGGCGACATGGACCACGTAGGCCGGTTCGTTCCGCTTGCCGCGATTGGGAACCGGGGCCAGGTACGGGGCGTCTGTTTCGATGAGAATACGGTCCAAGGGCAACGATTTCGCAATCGTCCGTAGGTCCTCGGCATTCTTGAAGGTTACGATCCCGGAGAAGGAAACGTAAAAGCCTATTTCTACAGCCTTTTCAGCGAGTTCAGGCCCCGACGTAAAGCAATGTATGACACCAGGAAACGGGTCTACCGCATGTGCCTCGCCGAGGATCTGGATCATATCATCATCGGCGTCGCGCGAATGCACGATCAGCGGCAATCCCGTACAGCGAGACGCCTCTATATGGACACGGAGGCTTTCCTTTTGCGCGTCCCGTGCGCTGTGTTCGTAAAAGTAATCGAGACCGGTTTCGCCAATGCCCACGACCTTTGGGTGCGCTGCCAGCGTCACGAGTTCCTCCGGCGTCGGAAGCGCCTCGTTATCCGCTTCGTGCGGATGAATACCCAGCGTACACCACACCTTATCGAATTGCGCCGCGATATCGCGGACCGTTTCGAATTCACTCACCTTCGTGCAAATCGTGACCAACTCGTTCACGCCGGCGCGTTTTGCCCGCGCGACAACCTCTTCTAGGTCGCCGTCACGCTGATGATAATCGAGGTGGCAATGGCTATCGACGAACACGCGACTGCCCTACCCTTCGTCCTCGGCGACGAAACGTGGGAAAACCGGCGCCGGTTTGGGCAGTGCAACACCCGCTTCCAACGCCGAATCTATGTTCGCGAATGTGCGTGACGCCGCCGGAACCGCCAGTTGATCAAGAATCTTCGCGCAGGCATCCGGCATGATCGGCTGAACATAGAGCGCTATACAGCGTATCGTTTCCGACAGCGCGTAAAGAACCGTCGCCATTCGGGCGGGATCGGTCTTGCGCAGGGCCCAAGGCGCTTGGGCATCGACATAGCGGTTGGCGTCGCCGATCACTTCCCAGATGGCACCAAGGGCGACGTGAAAAGCCTGCTTGGCCATCGCATCACGCAGCGGCCCGATCAGACCACGCGCTTTACCCATGAGCGCCTCGTCGGCGTCCTCGAACGGACCCGGCGTAGGCGTTTTCGCGTCGCAATTCTTGCTGACCATCGACAGAACGCGCTGACAGAGATTACCCAGATCGTTCGCGAGATCGCCATTCATGCGATGGGTTATTGCCTGGTGGGAAAAATCCCCGTCATTGCCGAACGGCACCTCGCGCAACAGGAAATAACGCACCGGATCAAGGCCATAGGTTTCCACAAGACTGAGCGGGTCGATCGCATTACCAAGTGATTTGGAAATTTTCTCGCCCTCATTGGTCCACCAGCCATGCGCGAATACGCGATGCGGCGGCTCAAGGCCGGCGGCCATCAGGAAGGCTGGCCAATAGACGGCATGGAACCGCACGATGTCCTTGCCGACCATATGCAGGTCGGCCGGCCAGTATTTCCGGTACATGTCGGATTCGGTATCCGGATGACCAACCGCCGTGATGTAATTGGTCAAGGCATCGAGCCACACATACATGATGTGATCTTCGTTATCCGGTACCGGCACGCCCCACTTGAACGTGGTGCGCGAGACAGACAGGTCCTTCAAGCCACTTTTCACGAAGCTGATGACCTCATTGCGGCGAGAATCAGGGCCGATAAAGTCCGGGTTCGCCGCGTAGAATTCGAGAAGTTTGTCCTGCCATTTCGACAGATTGAAGAAATAGCTCGGCTCCTCGACCCATTCGACTTCCGCGCCAGATGGCGCTACGCGGCTGCCATCCTGGCGTTTCGTCAGTTCGGTCTCGGTATAGAAGGCTTCATCGCGTACCGCGTACCAACCCGCGTACGAGCCGAGATAAATATGGCCATTCGCCTCCAACGCCTTCCAGATCGCTTGTGATGAGCGGATATGGCGCGGCTCGGTGGTGCGAATGAAGTCGTCGTTGGAAAAGTTCAGGGCCGCCGGTAGCGACCGGAACGTTTCCGACACGCGGTCGGTGAATTCTTTCGGCGAAACTCCGGCAACCTCTGCCGCTTTCTCGACTTTCTGGCCGTGCTCGTCGGTTCCAGTCAGGAAATGAACGTCGTAACCATCCAAGCGCATGAAACGGGCCAGCACATCGCACGCCAGCGTCGTATAGGCATGCCCAATATGCGGCGAGTCATTGACGTAGTAGATTGGGGTCGTGATGTAATAGGACTTGCGGTCCGCCATGTCGTTCTTGGCCCAATCGAGTATAAGTTACGCGGTTTTCAGGGTTGTACAGCGGCTTGCATCGAGAGGAAAGCGCTGACGACGACCTGCTTGCGATCGAGGTTGGCGCGTTCCGCCGACGACAGCAAGCGGCTGACCTTTTCCCATACCGCTAGATTTTGCGCAAGCCGTCCCGCACCGCCGAATGCGGCGATCGCTTCGGCTTCCCCGGGAACCACAACTTCTTGGGTGTCTCCGCAGGCCGCGCTACGCACCAAACGCTGAAGCCAATCCGAAAGCATGCGCGAGAACGTTTCGAACGCGGCGGCATTTCCCGCCCGGGCGAGTTTGTCGCCAAAAGTATGTACGGCGGCGAGATCCAGCGTCGCGAGCGAACCCAGTAGTTTCATCATTTCTCGATACAGCGCCAATCCGCCGGCATCGGCAAGCGCAATCGCCTCCCCAACCGAACCGTTGGCGAGCGCGGCCAGCATCGCGCGCTCATGGTCTTCCAATTCGCCGCAGTAGTCAGCCAGTAATTCATCGACAATACCAACCGCGAGTGGCTGTAGTTGCAGCATTCGGCACCGTGAGCGAATTGTCGGCAGCAACCGGCCCGGCGCGTGGCTGACCAAAAGGAAAACGGTCGCCGGTGGCGGTTCTTCGAGCACTTTCAGGATCGCGTTCGCCGCCGCCCGGTTCATTTCGTCCGCCGCATCAACGATGACGATCCGCCATTCGCCCTCACCCGGCGTCAATCTAAGAAATCCGGAAGCCCCGCGCACATCCTCCACCACGATTTCCGCCCGCAAATTCTTCGTCGCCGGATTCACGCTGCGCTGGATGGTATACATATCGCTATGTCCACCGGACGCGACGCGCCGAAACACCGGATGCTCGGCATCGATCTCCAATGTCGCGGGGGCATCACCGAACAAGCCACCACCCTCCGCATTCCCTCCGGAAAGCAGGTGGCGGGCGAACCGGAACGCCAATGTCGCCTTTCCGATACCACGCGGACCGGCGATGATCCAAGCATGTGCCAATCGTCCGGATTCCGCCGCATTCAATAGTATTTTTTCCGCTTCCGCATGACCCTTTAGACGGGAATTCTCACGTGGTGCTGGCGCGGCAGTGCCGGTCACGGCAGCGACACCGCAAGACGGTCAGAGACGGCGGCGCGAATATCCGCCTGAACAGCCGCAAGCTCGCAGGCCGCATCGATGACCACGCAACGCGCCGGCTCCCTACCCGCGATATCGAGAAATCCGTCGCGTAGCCGTTGATGGAACCCATCGGCCATGCGCTCGTACCGGGACTCGTCGTCCCCCCTCGCCCCGGCGCGTCCAAGTCCGGCTTCCACGGCCAGGTCCAACAGGATCGTCAGGTCCGGTCGCAGGTCACCAATTGCAAGCGAATGCAATATTTCGATCGGTTCTCGGCCAAGGCCGTGACCATATCCTTGGTAGGCCATCGTGGAGTCGACGAACCGATCCGATATGACCCAGTCGCCGCGCGCCAGGGCCGGGCGGATAACCCGCTCCGCGTGATCGCGCCGCGCGGCGAAATGCAATAACGCCTCCGTCATGGCATCCCAGCGGTCGACCGAACCGTCCACCAAAAGTTTTCGAATTTCCTCCGCCCCGAGCGAACCGCCGGGCTCGCGCGTCGCGACAACGGTCTTGCCGCAATCCTCAAGAGCTTCTTTGAGCATTTGAACGTTGGTCGATTTTCCGGCGCCCTCGCCGCCTTCAAACGTTATAAAGCGTCCGGTATTCGGCATCTCAGAACTTGCCGCCCCATACAAGGTAGCGCATGGCTTCGCCTAAGCGGCCAATAGGCCCAAGCTGACCGACATTCGCCCCGGCAACGAGTGGAATCTCGATTTTCTTCATATCCGGCGCGGAAACGACCAGCGTCGCTATCGGCGCGCCGGCGGCAATCGGTGCGGGAATTGGTTCTTCATAGTGCACCGCGACCTTAAGCTTCTGCCGCGACTTACGGGGAATGGTGACAACGAGCGAATCCTTGATGACAATCGGCACGGTTTCCGCGTCGCCAAGCCAAACAGGCGCTTCCAGGATCGACTCGCCGCCCTTGAAGAGCGCATAGTTGCCCCAGGTCCTGAATGCCCAATCGATCATTCGTTCGCCTTCGGCGGCGCGGGCCTTCACCGAACTCATGCCATTCATAACCACGACGATTCGCCTGCCATTACGTTTGGCGGACGCCGTCAATCCATAACCCGATGCTTCGGTATGACCGGTCTTCAGACCGTCGGCGCCGATACTCTTGTAAAGTAGCGGATTACGGTTTCCCTGCTTGATCTTGTTGTATTCAAACGACAGTTCCGAATAGTAGTGATAATGCTCGGGAAAATCGCGAATGGTTCTTTCCGCCAAGGTCGCGAGGTCGCGCGCGGACGTCACATGTTCGGGGTCGGGCCACCCGCTCGCGTTTCGGAACGTCGTTTGGCTCATGCCAAGCGCGCGGGCCTTTTCCGTCATCAGTTCCGCAAACGCGGCTTCGCTGCCGGCAATTCCCTCGGCGACGACAATCGTCGCGTCATTGCCCGACTGCACGATTATACCTCGAATAAGATCCTCGACCGCGACGCGGTCACCAACCTTGACGAACATTTTCGAGCCTCCCTTCCGCCACGCCCGCTCACTCACGCGGAATGTGTCTTCCAAGGAAAGGCTGCCATTCTTCAGACGTTCGAATAGCAGGTACGCCGTCATTATTTTTGTCATCGAAGCCGGGTACATAACTGTATCCGACGCTTTTTCGTAAAGAATCGCCCCCGTATCGAATTCGATGACGATCGCTTGTTTCGCGTTCGTTTCAATCGCTTGCGTACCGCCGGCGCCGATGATCACCACGAACATGATCGCAACCGCGTGACTCAAATTCGCCAACCTGCTCATCCATTCACCTCTTCATATCCTTGCCAGGCCACTTGCGACCGACCGACGTTACCTAATTGTTATGCGCGAAATATGACCAAATCCGGTCAATCCACGATGATCCGTGCATTTTTCTGACCAGCTTGAATGACGTCATTGAGAATGTTGTCGGCTTCCACGACCGATGCGAGCGGCCCCAGTCTAACGCGAAAGAAGGGGCGCTCAACGATGCGAACTTGATAAATTTTCGCATCTCCGATCAACGATAAAAGGGCGCGCAATTTGTTGGCGTTGTCATACTGGGTAAACGCACCAGCCTGAACGAAGATTCGAGGTTGCGCCGAAACGCTTACCACGGTGACGGATTCATCAACCTTCGGCACGACGGGACTGGTACGAATATCTCGTTTCGGCACGGTCTCAACCGCGACGACCTTGTGGTTGTTGGTCGGCGGCGGCGCGGCATTCGCGCCCGGAGGTGGCTTCAAAGACGTGCTCGTGACAGCGACTCTTGGAGCGGCGGTCGGCGGCGGTTTATCGGAAACCGGAACCTTGAAGCCGCCATTGTAGGACGCCGCGAGTTGGCGGCTCTCCCGCGATAAAATTTCAACGCGAACCGTCGTCGTTCCCGCCTGTTCGAAACCGAGCAATTGCGCCCCCCGGCGCGACATATCGATGATGCGGCCGCGGGCGAATGGGCCACGGTCATTCACCCGGACCTTGAGCGAGCGCCCGTTTCGTAAATTCGTCACGCGCACAAGGCTGGGTAAAGGCAATGTATTGTGCGCGGCGCTAATGGTGTTCATATCGAAGGTTTCACCGTTCGCCGTCGGACGTCCGTCGAATTGCGGCCCATACCATGAGGCAATTCCGGTTTCGCTATAATCGTAGTTGACCTTCGGGTAATACCAGATACCACCGATCTGATACGGGTCGCCGATTTTGTAGCGTCCCTTCGACGTACTCCGCAGTTTCGCGGTATCGGCGGAACCTGAAATACGTTTTGCCGAGGAAACAAGAAATTCCGTCTCGGCACAACCGGAGACAACCAGCGAAAACAAGATAACGGTGAGCCAGGTACATCGATGAATCACACCAAAGTCCCCATCATTTAGTAGCCTATTGTGATCCACCCACCGAATGTGGTCATACTAGCGTCCCGCTATTTGGTCGGCAAGGCGTCCAACCGCAAGCGCGAAATAGTGACTACGGTTCCAGCGCAAAATGACACGATAATTGTTGTAGATAAGATAGGCAGGTCCACCCTGCCCCGCCGGCATTATAACCGACGCGGTTAAATCGCTGGTTGGCAAGCTGTCGCCATTCACAAGCGTTATACCTTCCGAGGCCCAGCCAGAAACCGATTTTTTGACCTTCAAATCGGCCCGTTTTGGGTCGAACCCTTCTGGGACCTTAACACGCCGGCCCCATCGCTCACCCACACGCCAACCATAACGGGAGAGATAATTCGCGGCGGAGGCGAAAACATCGTCGCGCGTGGTCCATATATCCTTGCGCCCATCCTTGTCGTAATCGACCGCATAGCCGACGAAACTCGACGGCATGAATTGGGCTTGCCCCATGGCGCCAGCCCATGACCCCATCATGACGTCCGCCTTGATATGCCCTTCGTTGACGATTTTCAGCGCCAGCAGCAATTCTTTTCGGAAAAATGCACTGCGCCGGCCATCAAACGCCAATGTCGCGAGCGCATCGATCACCTTGAATCCCCCGGTGACCCGGCCGAAGTCGGTTTCCACGCCCCAGAAAGCGACAATGAATTGCGGCGGCACACCGAACTTTTTACCGACCTCCGTTAGTATCGCCTTGTTCTCGGCAAGTTTTTTTCGCCCCTTTTCGACACGCGACCGCGGAACCACACGATTGATATACTGATCAAAGGTCAGCGTGAATTCGGGCTGCTTCCGATCCAGTTCGACAACGCGCGGAATCGGCTTGAGCCCATTCAGCGCCGCATCGAGTGTTGCATCGGAAATTCCCTTCTGGGACGCTTCCAACCTAAATGCCGCCAGCCAAGTCTGGAAATCCGCTTCGGCGGCCGAAACAGGCACCGCAATCATCAAGCAAACCAGCATCGCCACAGCGCGCCAAATCGATGTGCCGCTCATTTTGTCCTCCAACTCACCTTCTCGGTTTTTGCCACACGCCGAATAGAGCCGCAATACAATCACGCACCGTCATCGGTTGCGGCGGCGGCGCGCGAACGATTCACGATGGAGAATATACAAACCACTTACAATCACCGGAACCGAACCAGCCCATATCCAACCATCGGGAAAATCACCAAACAGCAGAGCCCCAAACAACGTGGCCCAAACCAACGCACTGTATTTGAACGGTGCAACGACGACCGCTTCGCCATATCGGAAGGCCTCGATCAGCACATAGTGCGCCGCGCCTTGAAGGCAACCGGCGAGCGCGAACAACGGCAAATCGCTCGGAACGACCGCCTTTACCGAAAAAGGCAACGTCGTCAAACCGGCAACAAGAACCGCACTCGTCGAGAAACAGAGTATCGCCGTCGACGATTCACCGCCACTGATTCGGCGCGTGATCAAATCGCGCATCGAACTGGAAAAGGCGACGCAGAGTGGTAGCAATGCCGCGATGCGAAATACATCCGGGTCGGGTTTCAACATGATCAAGATACCAATGAAGCCGACACATACCGCCGTCCAACGCCGCCAGCCCACTCTTTCGCCCAACATGGGTCCCGCCAGTGCGGTGATGACCAACGGCCCGGCAAAGGTAATCGCCATGACATCGGCTAACGGCAGCAAGCGCAGCGCGATGATCATGAGAAATGTCGAGACGATCAGAAAGCCCGCGCGGACTATCTGGCCTTTTAGGTTGTTGATGCGCAGCGCGGACAGACCACCTTCGCGCCAGACCAGAAATGCGATCGGAAGAAAAACGAACACCGCGCGCAAAACAACAACTTCCCCCGGGGGGTATCCGACCGTCAGCAATTTGGTCACGGCATTGTTCAATGTCAAAAGGGCCATGCCCACGACCATGCAGGCAATGCCGCGCACCGACGAAGAAGCCAGTAGGCTCGTATCGCCATTAGCCATTCCGTTTGAGTTCCCGATTGAGAATATAGAGCCCGCTCGCAACCACGAGGACGGAGCCAACGAACATTTGCATATCGGGCAGATCGCCCCATAGGAACATGCCTATCAGGACGGCCCAGACCAGCGTCACGTACTTAAAGGGCGCGACGACTGATGCCTCAGCCAATCGAAGCGCTTCGACAAGAAAGAAATGCGCCGCGCCGAACACAATGCCATTCACCGCGAACAATAAATACTGCATCGGCGAAATGGGTTCCCAGGCAAAGGGTGCGGTCGCGAAACCGACGAAAATGACGGCGAAGGTCGAGTAAAACATGATACCCGCCGTGGTTTCCGTACCATGCATATGTCGCGTCGCGATATCTCTAATGGCACCGCAAAGCGCGACACCGAGAGGCAAGAGCGCGACCCACTGCAAGGTACTTGCACCGGACGGATCGATCATGATCGTAACGCCCGCGAACCCCGTCAAAACAGCCAGCCACCGACGCCAACCCACGAATTCCTTGAGCAATAACGGCGCCAAGGCCGTTATAAACAGCGGTCCTGCAAACGTAATCGCGATTGCGTCGGCAAGCGGCATGAGAGCCAATGCGCCAACGAACAAAAAAGAAGACAAACAGACGAGAACGGCGCGAAGCACCTGACCGCGATAATTGACGACCTTCAAGGCGCGCGAACCACCGGCCCGCCAAATAAAAAAGGCAATCGGTATAAGCATGAATACCGCGCGGACTGCCAGGAGCTGTCCCGTGGGGAAATCATCGGTCATCCACTTTTGGATAGCGTCGTTAACGGTCAGCAGAAATCCACCCACTATCATGCATACGATCCCCTTACCGGACGACACGGCCTTAATCGAGATTGTCATAGGGGGCAAATGTCAGCAAAGGGCAGGTCAGCGTGTTTCCATTTCGATCACGATAGACCGCAATCTGGTTGTTGTCGGCGGGCCGCGCATGGTAACAACGCCAACCGAAATCCCATAACCATGATATCTTGAGGAGCGACACTCGCATGTCCGATCAACATTGGACGGTCTATCTTTCCGGCGAAATTCACACCGACTGGCGCGATGAAATTAGCGCCGGCGCAACGGCGGCGGGTTTGCCGGTATCCTTCGTGTCCGCCGTAACCGATCACGCCTCTAGCGACGATTGCGGCGTCGATATACTTGGTGCCGAGGACTCTTCGTTCTGGCACGATCATAAAGGCGCCAAGGTCAACGCGATCCGGACCCGCACTCAAATCGCGCGCGCGGACCTTGCGGTCATCCGCTTTGGCGATAAATACAGACAGTGGAACGCGGCCTTCGACGCGGGATACGCCACCGCGCTCGGCAAGCCGGTGATCACGCTTCATGACCCCAGCCTCACCCATCCGCTAAAGGAAGTCGATGGCGCCGCCCTCGCGGTCGCGGAAACTCCGGCACAGGTAGTTCGGTTACTGAAATATGTGATCGACGGGGCGCTTTAACCCTCGAAGGTCCGGCACCAAGCCTCCAGCGTTTCGGAACGACCATCCGTGCGTTCCAAATGACGTAACGCCACGCGAACCGCCGTGCGTTCTTCCGCGCCTTGAATCAAGAGCGCATCGGCGGCAAGCCCGCCTCTGACGGCCTCGGCGACTGACGTTTGGAGCTTAAAGAGTTCCAGGTCCGCAAAAATGCCACATAGAACACGGAATGCACCATGCGTCGCTTCGTCAAACGCTGAGCCTGCTTTTTGCTGCGGCGGGACGAATTGCAAACAAGCGGTATATCCGTCGGGCACGTCGATTTTGAGCGGGCGCGTCCCTGGGGGCCCCTTACCAAAGCGCTCTATCCGTCCAAGCCGGGAAACGGCAATGTGGTCAACGCCCATCGACTCAATTTTCTCCAGGAACGCCGCGTCCTTTGAAACCCTTTCTCCGGTATGACGGCGGAGGAATTCGCACGTCTCGGCATCGGCGGTTCTAACACAGTAGTCAGCCTCGACAGCGCCGACACCGAGATCAAACAGTATACCCAAGGAATCGATCCGGCGTGCGGCCATACTATCATTACCCAGCTCTGTCAGAACGTCGCGTTGCCCCATGGAGGCGTCAAAATTACGAAGGCAGAGTAGTGCTGCCCGGGACCATGAATCCGCCGTCGGCACCTCAACCGGCGCCAAACGCATGGTTGCAATCGCGGCGATCCGAACGGCGCCCAATTGTCCAACGATGCAACCGCCGGCATGATCCAATGAAATTTCAGCTTCCTCATCGGCAGAGCGCGAAAAAATCGCCTGTTCGCCAATCGCCCACACAGTCTCGGGATCGGACATATAGTCATGAATAACCTGGATGGCGTCACCGTGCATATTGAGCACCGCATGATCTCCGCTGTTTGGTTCCTTTGCGGGATATCTTATCGCACGCCGGGCGAATCCGTGTAACCTGTCGGCATCTATGGTCAATCGAGCAAGGAACTCAAATGCGTACCCTGTATTACATCGCGATTGTCGCCGCAATCGTCTGGGCCGCACCTGTCCGCGCGCAATCCAAGCCTCTCTATGAGTCTTCCGGTCTCGGACCACTTGGCGAGCGGTTTATATCGCTATGCAGATCGCCGACAAACGCCGGTCGCGACGCGTGCGGCGGCGTCATAACCGCGCTCATGAACGCACATGTCGAGATGGCGCGGCAGAACCCGAATAAACGTGTGATTTGTCCGCCGCGTATGCTGACCGTCGAGGAAGGGCGCCGCGTATTCCTTCAATGGGCCAATACGACACCAAGCTCGCTAACCATGCGCTTCCCGCATCTGGTCATGGAAGCCCTGATCAGACGATATCCGTGTAGCCAGTTCATCGTACCCAAATAAATCGGTTTCTAATCCCGAGGTTCTTCGTCGAGCAAAATTCGGCGTGCGGCGCCATCCAAATCTTCATACTGATTTGTTTTCAAGGACCACAGGAACGCCGCCAAGGCAAGAAGGCCAAGAAAAAGCGCGGCGGGTATGAGTACGATCAGGATGTCCATTTCAACCGCAATGCGTTCAATGTTACCGCGAGCGAGGAACCAGACATCGCCACGGCCGCGATCAACGGCGTGGACAGTCCCAGCATCGCCACGGGAATGGCCACGATGTTGTAGCCAAATGAAAGCGCGAAGTTTTGAAATACAAGCCGCTTGGCGGCGCGGGCCGTGCGATAGGTGTCCACGATTGGCGTCAAATCGTCACCAAGGCTCACGAAATCCGCCGCATTCTGCGCCACGTCCGCGGCCCCCGACGGCGACAGGGAAACATGAGCCGCCGCGAGCGCAGGCGCGTCGTTTAACCCATCACCAACCATGAGCACGCGGTGCCCTTGTGCGGCGAAGCTGCTCAGATGTGAAATTTTGTCTTTCGGCGAGCATGCCCCATGCCTGATCTCAATTCCCACCGCA
>JAJFJC010000434.1 GCA_021774385.1 Alphaproteobacteria bacterium | reverse complement strand
TCAACCCCGTGCACCTGAAAGACGTTCTTCGCAAGATCAACACCGATCGTGATAGCTTCCTTAATAGACGGCTCCTATTTCCCCGTGGTTCTCGATAACCACAATTTTGGCACCTAGATGCTTCGGGTGAGAGCCGTCAACTGCATCAGAAGCGGATATCGTGCACAGAACGACCGCCACTTCACGACGTGCTAACACCTCTCGAACAGATTCGAACCGATCCAATCGCTCCGATTATGATTTCGAACCCAGCTTGAGCGAAATCACGCCAGTTATCCAATTATGCGAAGTGGTCTCTGAACCGGCATAGGACGTGATATGATCCTCATGCAGTCGGATATAATATCTGTCGGACTATTACAGCTTTTCAATCGATCTGCTCGACAAGTCGGTCATATCCGGATCTTGGAATCTCGGATACAGGCCGGACCCTGACGTTCGCCGATTCAAGGACAGACCGTATATTTTCGACGCTGGGCTTTCGCCCGTGTCCAGCTGATCCAATCTCGTCAAGAAGCGATTCCTCGACAGAGCTTAGAACGGCACTGTCGCGCCTCCGCGTGTCTTCGTCTTGTTCGGGAAACGTGTGAAATAGTTCGAACAGGGGCTGCAGCCCATCATAGAGACGGTCATTTTGGAGCAATGTGATCAGGCTTTGCTCTGCAACCTTTCGCATGGGCCCGTTATTTTGCCAGCGTTGGTAAACTGTGATAAAAGAAACCTCATCCTCGGTCAGGTCCGAATAGCCAAATGGAACGAATTCTCTAATTTCCAAGGCGCGGATCCATTTAACGAATGAAGCCTTCAGCGAGCGACGCTCACGAGCACAATCTTTATAAACGCCGTCTTATCAATCAATTAGAATCACCTTGCAAGCCAATCCTAGCTGAACTATGGATGATGTTGTAAGTTTTCCGCCGGATCGCGGAAAGATTTTTCTACCCGATGTCCGGGCTGCCAGTAACTCTAATGGGTCTAGATCGCTATGAGTTTGTACACAGATTACTTGAATGAAATCGAAGAGCGTAAATCCCAAGATTTACACCCGAAACCCATTGAGGATAGCGCGCTCCTCAGCGAGATCATCTCGCAGATAAAGGACGTTAATAACGAACATCGGGAAGAGTCCGTAAAATTCTTCATCTACAACACGATTCCCGGAACCACCAGCGCTGCGGGTGAAAAGGCAAAATTTTTAAAAGAAATCATTCTCGGCGAAGCGGCTGTCGAGGAAATTTCGCCATCCTTCGCTTTTGAGCTGTTGTCCCACATGAACGGCGGCCCATCGGTCGGGGTCCTTCTCGATTTGGCCTTGGGTGACGATGCCCCGATTGCCGGGCAATCGGCCGAAATCCTGAAAACACAGGTTTATTTGTACGACGCGGATACGGACAGGCTTGAGGCCGCGTACCGCGAGGGGAATGACGTCGCCAAGGACATTCTTGAAAGTTATGCGAAGGCTGAATTTTTCACGAAACTGCCTGACATAGACGAAGAAATTAAGGTCGTTACCTACGTCGCCGCAGAGGGGGATATTTCAACCGATCTGATGTCTCCCGGCAACCAGGCACACTCCCGGGCGGACCGGGAACTGCACGGAAAGTGCTTTATCTCTGAGGCGGGGCAAGCCGAGATCCGGGCCCTGCAACAACAGCACCCGGACAAACGGGTGATGGTGATTGCCGAAAAGGGAACGATGGGCGTGGGGTCTTCCCGCATGTCGGGGGTCAACAACGTTGCCTTGTGGACCGGCGAGGAAACAAGCCCCTATATCCCGTTTGTGAACAATGCTCCGATTGTCGCGGGGACGAATGGTATTTCACCTATTTTCATGACGGCCTTGGGTGTGACCGGCGGCATCGGTATCGATCTGAAGAACTGGGTCAAAAAACAGGATGGGGACGGCAACCCGATCTTGAACAACGATGGCAATCCTGTTCTCGAGGAGAAGTATTCCGTCGCAACGGGTACCGTTCTGACCATCAATACAAAAGACCAGAAATTGTGCGACGAAGACGGCAATCAAGAACTCATGGGTGTATCGGCATCCTTCACGCCTCAAAACGTCGAATTCATTAAGGCCGGCGGGTCCTATGCCGTTGTTTTCGGCAAAAAACTGCAGACGGTCGCGGCCGCGGCCCTCGGGGTCGACGTGCAGTCCGCCTTTGCGCCCTCACAGGAACTTTCTCACACGGATCAAGGCCTGACCGCCGTCGAGAAGATCTTCAACAGAAACGCTATCGGGGTGGCCGAGGGGACGGTTCTACACGCGGGCTCGGACGTCCGGGTGCGCGTGAATATTGTCGGGTCGCAGGATACGACCGGCCCGATGACGGTTCAGGAATTGGAGGCCATGGCGGCAACGGTGATCTCACCAGTCGTTGATGGGGCCTACCAATCGGGGTGTCATACGGCGTCGGTTTGGGATCAAAAGGCCCAAGCGAATACGCCCAAACTCATGGCATTCATGAATAAATTTGGCCTCATTACGGGAAGGGACCCAAGCGAGGTCTACCATCCCATGACGGACGTCATTCATAAGGTCTTGAACGACATCACGGTCGATGACCGGGCCATCATTATCGGCGGCGACTCTCACACGAGGATGTCCAAAGGCGTTGCATTCGGCGCTGACTCGGGCACCGTCGCCCTCGCCCTGGCGACAGGCGAAGCAACGATGCCAATCCCTGAATCCGTGAAAGTGACCTTCAAGGGGCAGATGCAGGATCACATGGATTTCCGCGACGTGGTCCATGCGACGCAGGCCCAAATGCTGGAACAGTTTGGCGATAACGTTTTCCAGGGACGGATCATCGAAGTCCATATCGGAACGCTGCTCGCCGACCAGGCCTTCACCTTTACGGACTGGACCGCTGAAATGAAGGCGAAAGCGTCCATCTGTATTTCCGATGATGACACGCTCACTCAATCCCTTGAGATCTCCAAGAGCCGCATTCAGGTCATGATCGACAAGGGCATGGACAATGATGCCCAAGTCTTGAAGGGACTGATTGACATCGCGGACAAGCGCATCGCGGGAATGAAATCGGGCGAGAACCCGGCTCTGGCGCCGGACGACAATGCCAAATATTTCGCGGAAGTCATCGTGGACTTGGATCAAATCGATGAGCCGATGATTGCCGATCCCGATGTCGAGAATATCGATATATCCAAACGATACACGCATGACACGATCAGGCCGATTTCATACTACAAGGCGGAAAAGAAGGTCGATCTTGGCTTCGTCGGTTCCTGCATGGTTCACAAAGGGGATATGAACATTGTCGCTCAAATGTTCAGAAACTTGGAAAAGATGCACGGCAAGGTCGAGTTTAAGGCGCCTCTAGTTGTCGCGCCGCCAACCTACAACATCGTGGACGAGTTGAAGGCGGAAGGTGATTGGAGCATTTTGCAAAAGTACGCCGGCTTTGAGTTTGACGATAGTGCGCCAAAAACGACCGCTCGCGTGAAGTACGAAAATATCATGTATCTGGAAAGACCCGGCTGCAATCTGTGCATGGGCAACCAGGAAAAGGCGGCGAAGGGCGACACAGTCATGGCCACGTCAACGCGCCTCTTTGAAGGCAGAGTCGTTGAAGACTCTGAAGATAAGAAGGGCGAATCCCTGCTTGCTTCAACGCCGGTTGTCGTCCTTTCCGCCATACTCGGCAGGACGCCCAATTTGGAAGAATACAAATCAGCCGTGGAAGGCATCAGTCTGACCAAGTTTGCCCCGCCACTACCAAATTAACCTAGTACACTATCGTTTCATAATTAGGGGCTGAAAGCGTCGGCGCTTGTATGGATTGCGCTTCCGGATCACCGTTTGCTCGTGTATTCCGGAGACAGTCGCGAGATCAGAACGTCCGCTTTGGGGGCTATTCTGTTGCAAAACTCTTTGTACGGATCTTGCGCGAGACAATCGGTCCCCGATCAGTCAAATTGCGCAGGATTGAATCAATGTTTCGCGTTACTCGCCGTTGGGACTGAGTAATTGAGTTTTGCAACAGAACCCGAGCAATAGCGGACATTGGATGTAGTAATTCAGACCCGATCTGACAGTAACCGAAAATCCACGACAGCGGCACCTATCCTCCGGCTGGCGCAGGCCGGCCGTTATGGTCGAACTCACCGATACGATAGAGGCCTTTCGGGTTACCATTTCGATTGTACGAATAGTGCTCGACATCGGTGGAGGGCAATCCATAGCTTCTCGTGATGGGGTGCCCGTCCTCATCTTCCTCTTTTTGCCACATGCGCAGCCATTCAAGCACTTCCACACCGGATTCCAATAGGCCGGCTGAATTGATTTCACCGAGTTCGTCGACCGGCATCCAGCGGTACTGAAGCGATAAATGGTCTTCTGAGTTGAGCTCAGGGGCAGCGGTTGGCAGGCGATGGCCATATACCCGACATCGCCACTGTTCGGTGCCGCCGTCCGGGGCCGCGTTGGGGAGGTCGGCTAACCAACTGAGCCACGGCAATTGCAATCCCAGTTGGTCGTGCGCTTGTGTGACGATGGAACCCATTACATTGCAGACATCCAGAATGCCCGCCGATGCGTCCTCCGCCGCTGCAAACTTCGGAAGCTGCCAGCCATCGGT
>JAJFJC010000433.1 GCA_021774385.1 Alphaproteobacteria bacterium | reverse complement strand
CGATAACCCGGTTTATATCGAGTTGCCTGGCAAGGTCGGTGACATGGAGGCCCGCCGCGCCTCCAAATGAAAGTAGCGCGAAGCGGCGAGGGTCGACACCGCGCCGTACGGAGATCAACCGAATGCCCTCCGCCATGCTAGTATTGACGACCTGATGAATACCGGCGGCCGCCCGAATCCCGTCAAGGTCCAGCGCCTTGGCGACTTTCTCCACGGCTTCTTGCGACGCTTGTCGATCGAGCCGCTGCCGTCCGCCCAGAAAATTTTCGGCGTCGAGATAGCCGAGCATCAAATTGGCGTCGGTCACCGTCGGCTCGCCGCCGCCACGGCCATAGCAGGCGGGACCGGGATCGGCTCCCGCGCTTTCTGGTCCGACATGCAACACGCCGCCAGGATCGACCCGTGCGATGGATCCGCCACCGGCACCGAGCGTGACGATATCGAGACTAGGCAAGGCGATCCGCTCATTGGCGACGGCGCGGTCGGCGGATAGGCTCGCTTCGCCATTGACGATCAACGAGATGTCCGTGCTCGTGCCACCCATGTCAAAGGGGATGAGGTCTTGTACGCCAAGCAATCGGGACGAATGGCGGCCGCCGCCGACACCGCCCGCGGGACCGGACAAGACCGTGCCGGCGGCGAGGCGGACAGCTTCGGCGATCGGTGTGACCCCGCCATGCGACAGAATGATGAGCGGCGTTCCATCATATCCGGCATCACCTAGGCGCCGCGCCAGCCGCGTTAGATACCGATTGAGGATCGGCCCCACATAAGCGTTGATGACCGTCGTGGAGACGCGCTCGAATTCCTTGATTTGCGGTAGGACATCGGACGACAAGGACACATAGACGTCAGGCATTGCCCGTGCGAGAGCATCACGGGTCGCTGTTTCGTGTCTCGTATCGCGATAGGCGTGTAAATAACAGACCGCGACGGAATCGACGTGGGCCGCTTTAAGCGCGGCGATTGCCCTGTTGAGCGATCTTCTGTTGAGCGGTACGCGAATAGTCCCGTCGGCACTCAGCCGTTCACGGACACCGAGCCGGAGATAGCGCGGCGCTAATGGTTCGGGTGCCGCCAGCCGCAAATTGTACCGCTCAGGTTTCAACCCCTCGCGCATTTCCAGCACGTCGCGATGCCCTTCGGTGGTCAGTAACCCGACCCGCGCGCCTTTGCGTTCGAGCAATGCATTGGTGGCGACCGTCGTGCCATGGACAATCCTTTCAGCGTGTCGCAAGAGGTCGCGCAATGAGAGATCGAGCTGCGCCGCGAGGCGCTCTAAGCCGTCTATAACGCCAACCGATTGGTCGTGTGGCGTGGACGGTGCTTTGGCCAGCGTGACACGGCCTGAAGCATCGATCGCAACGACATCTGTAAATGTGCCGCCGACGTCGATACCAAGTCGGTACATCGTCATACCGCGTCACCGATGAAACCGTCGCGCTTGTCGCGCTCAATCGCATCGGGTGACCGTTCGTCGGGGTTGCCCCATCCGCCGCCGCCGCCTGACTCAACGACGAATATGTCACCTGCTCGAACCGGAATGCCTTCTTCCTTGGTCTTCAACACACGGGCCCGTCGGCGTTTGGAGCGCAGGGTATAGCGATGCGATGCGCCGTCCTTGCCGCCGATGAGTCCGCAAGCCCCGTGTCTGGCGCCTTCGCCCGCCGTATTCGCGACACAAGCTTCGTCCGTTTCGACGACGAGCTCCATGATGGCGCCGGTTCCTCCCCGATATTTGCCTTCTCCGCCGGAGTCGGGGCGAAATTCGTGCTGACGGAAGAACAGGGGAAAACGCGATTCGGCGACTTCGACGCTCCCGAATTTGAGGCCACCGGTGGAATGCCATTCTCCAACGGTATTCCAGCCATCGCCACCGGCGGAACCACCGCCGCCGGGGCGGGCGTGAAACATATGCCAGATGAATGGCGTGTTGGTGCGCGGATCTTCCCCCTTTATGGCGATGCGGAAGCGTCGCCCCCAACCCGCCATTGCCCGTTCCGGGCAGGCGGGCGCCAGCGCCTTGATGATGGCTTCGATGATTTCCTGTCCACAATGGCTGGTGCACAGCGTGACCGGCGCGCCCTCATTGGCCCAGACGACGGTTCCTTGTTTGGCGATGACCTCGATTGGCCGAAAGGACCCATCATTCTTCGGTGTGTCGGGATCGAGCAGAAAAGCGACCGCCATGGCAACGGCCGAACGGGTGTTCGCATAGGAGGAATTGATGAAGCTCGTAACTTGCGGGTCCGAGTCCGACAGATCGATTTCGAGATCGCTACCTCGCTTGGTTACCTTGGCGTGGATTCGAATGTCATCGTTTCCGCGTCCATCGTCGTCGAGGAGTGCTTCGCCGAGATAGACACCATCGCGCCATTCGCTAAATACCGCGCGCGCTTGCCGTTCCGAAGCATCAAGAACGGCGTCGACCGCCCGGGACACCACATCGCCGCCATATTCGGACATCAACGCACCGAGTCGACGTTCACCAATATGGACGGAGCCAATTTGCGCCGCGAGGTCACCGTGAAAGTCGCGGGGGTGGCGAACATTGGCGG
>JAJFJC010000432.1 GCA_021774385.1 Alphaproteobacteria bacterium | reverse complement strand
CGGCCTCGAAGCGAAGTTCTGCATAGGTTACTGCGTCGCCGCCGCACTTGTAGATGGGGATGTGACCCTGGACAGCTTCTCCGATGATGCGGTGCCGCGCATCAATGCGTCGGGCCTGGTGGAGAGGGTTCGGATGGAACTCGACGCGCGTGTTGCCGGAAATACCGAGTTCGGTGCCGTCGTGACGATTGAGACGGAGAGCGGACAGAAACTCGAGAAACTCGTTCCGCTGGCGATTGGCAAGCCCGAGCGCTGGTTTCCGAAGGAACGCCTGGTCTCCAAGTTTCATGATTGCTGTGCGAGTGTTATTGACCGGGCGCACGCAACGGAGATTTTTGAATTGGCACAGTCGATCGAGAGTGCGTCCACGCTTGGTCCCCTTGTCGATGCCGTTGGCCGGCCTGGTTGAGAAGCATGTCACGGTGCGTGGTCTGGAGCCCCGTGGTATAGGGTGCTAGGCTGACAGGGTGCGATTTTTTTGTCGCATCGAAACATCTACAATCCTCAGGGAGATCAGGCATGAGCAAGGCCTTGGCGGGCGTCCGCGTAATCGATATGACCCACAATCAGGCTGGTCCCGCCTGTACCCAGATTCTTGGCTTCCTCGGCGCGGACGTGATCAAGCTGGAAAACCCGAAGGGTGGTGATATCGCCCGTGTCGTGCAGCGCGATCAGGATAGCGACAGCCTCTTTTTCCTGGTGCTCAACGCCAACAAGCGCAGCCTGACCCTGAATCTTAAGACGGATGAAGGCAAGGAGTTGTTCAAGAAAGTGATCGCCGAATCCGATGTCTTGGTGGAAAACTTCTCGCCTGGCGCGCTCGACCGTATGGGGCTCGGCTATGACACGCTGAAGGAAATCAATCCAAGGCTGATTTATTCCACGGTCAAGGGTTTTGGTACCTATGGGCCCTACAGCGATTTCAAGAGCTTCGAGCCGATTGCTCAGGCCATGGGTGGCGCGATGAGCGTTACCGGTTTTCCAGAGAACCCACCGACCTATGTCTGGCCGGCGATCGGCGATTCTGGTACCGGCATGCATCTCGCGATCGGTATTCTGGCCGCCCTGCAGCAGCGTCATACGACCGGGAAAGGCCAGCATGTTGAGGTCTCGATGCAGGACTCTGTCGTCAACATCATGCGGGTTGCCTTGCGCGATCATCAGCGCTTCAACACACCCAAGCCACGCAATGGCAACCAACTCGGCGACAATGTGCCGGGCTCGACCTACGCCTGCAGTCCCGGAGGCTCGAACGATTACGTCTATATCTTCGCGCAGCAACAGATGTGGGCCGCGTTCTCTGGCGCCATCGGCCGGTCGGACCTGACGGACGATCCGAAATTCTCGACCCATGCCGCCCGTTGGGAGAACCGTGAGGAATTGAACGCCATCATCGAGGAATGGACCAAGCAGCATACCAAGCACGATGTGATGAAAATTCTCGGCGATGCTGGTGTACCAAGTGGCGCCTGCCAGGATACTGGCGAGGTGCTGGATGATCCGCACCTGAAAGCACGCGAGATGATTGTCGATATCGATTATCCGTTGCGCGATGGGCTCTATAAAACCGTGGGCTGCCCAATCAAATTGTCGGATTCGCCCGCAATCGTCGAAACGCCCCCGCAATTGGGCGAACACACCGGCGATTTGCTGCAGGAGCTTTGCGACGTATCCGCCGAAGATGTGGCGCGGTTGCGCGAGAAAGGCGTGGTCTAAGCGCAGTGTTTATGGCTGAAGCGGTCGAGCGAAGGCACAACCGGGAACGGCCTGTTCGCGATCAGGTTAGCGCCGAGGAGTGGCGCGTGCGGGTCGATCTTGCCGCGTTCTATCGGCTTGTGGCGCATCATGGGATGACGGATCTGGTGCTGGGGCATCTTTCCGCACGGGTGCCGGGCACGGCGGATCAGTTCCTGCTCAATCCCTATCCCCGCCTCTTCGAGCAGATTACCGCCTCGACCTTGGTGAAGGTCGATGCCGGTGGTGATATCCTGCTCGATGTCGGGTTTAATTATGACATCCCGGCTTATACCATTCATGGCGCCGTTTACGGTGCCCGTCCGGATGCCGGAAGTGCTGCTCATACCCATACTGCCGCCGGCATGGCCTATTCCGCCTTGCCCGGTGCGGTTCTGCCCGTATCGCCACAAGGCACCCGCTTTCACGACGCCCTGGCGACGCACAGTTTCGAGGGCATCTTCGACAATCCGGAAGAGCGTGCCCGGCTGACCAGCGATATGGGGCAAATCGATGCCGCGCTGCTGGAAAATCACGGCTATCTGGTTTGTGCACCGACAGTGCCCGAATGCTGGTCGATCCTCTACGATCTGGAGCAGGCAACCTTAGTGCATCTTGCCACGCTTTCGACGGGTGCGGAGATTACCCCAAGGTCTAACGTGGCCGCCGATAAAGTACGTCTCGAGGCCGAGGGCACGGCCTTCATCGCCGAACGTTGGGCATCGCAACGGCGTCTTCTCGACCGCATCGACCCCTCCTACCGCTCATGACCGGCCAAACCTGGAATGACCCTGTTCGTCCACCCGCGACCAACGCCGAAGCCCGTCTGGAGCTCGCCGCGGTTTGCCGCCTTGTCGCCCGCGAAGGGATGGCGCCGATTGGCGCCGCGCGGTTGGCGGCACGGGACCCGGAGCGAACCGGCGCCTATTTGGTCAATCCCGGCGGTTTGCTGCTCGACGAGATTAGCGCTTCGAATTTGATCGCCGTGGATCGGGATGGCGTGCATTTGGATGACGGACGGCCGGAACCGGACTCGGGTTCGCTTGCGCTTGTCCTTGCGGCGCTGGAAGCCACGCCCCACGCGGTGGCGGCGGCGCAGGTCGCGACAACGGCGGGGTGTGTCGTGTCGTCGCTTCGCGACGGGCTTTTGCCGATGACGCAATCCACATTCATGTTCCACGGCGCTATCGGCGCTTATGATTGGGATCCCGGTGCTAGCGCCGACACTCTACGCGACCAGGTTGCTATAGCGATTGCAGAATGTCAGGCGCTTCTGGTTCAGGGACGCGGCATTCTTGTTTCAGGAATTACCCTGGCACAGACTTGGAAGCTATTGTTTTTCCTTGATAAATGCTGCCGATCGCAAGTCGAGGCAATGGCTGCCGCGAATGCGTCCGGTACACCGCTCACGATTCCCTCGAAAGCCGTTATCGATCATGCGGTCGGCCAATCCCGCGCCTTCATCCGACATCCCCGTTTCGTCGCCGATTGGCCGAGCAATCTCGAACAGCTCGATCGTGAGGACCGATCCTATCGTGCATAAAACGGGGATTGCATGCTTTGTCGCATGTCGGGGTCTAGGAATGACTAGGGCGGATGGGTTAGCATGACGGGAGAGTCAGTTTTTCGGTACCCAGCGTCGGCGCGTTTTCGTGCCGGCGTTCACAACAATTAGGGAGAATAGGATGGGTAAGGTCACAGGGGCCATGTTGATGGCGCAGAGCCTGAAACTGCAGGGCGTCGATTATATGTTCGGGATCGTGGGCTTCCCCGTTCAGCCGATCGCCGCCGCCGCGCAGGAAGTGGGCATCAAATATATCGGTATGCGTAACGAACAATCGGCGTCTTACGCCGCGCAAGCCGTTGGCTATATGACGGGGCGTCCAGGCGCCTGTCTGACCGTTTCCGGTCCCGGCGTGATACACGCCTTCGCGGGATTGGCCAACGCCAAGGAAAATTGCTGGCCGATGATTTTGATCGGCGGCGCGTCGGCGGTTAGCCAGAACGGCATGGGCGCTTTCCAAGAAGAGCGGCAGGTTGAATTGGCCGCACCGTATTGCAAATATTCCCATGCGGTCGAGGATCCAGCGCGTATTCCTTATTATGTTGAGCAGGCCGTTCGCCATTCGATTTATGGCCGTCCCGGCGCGGTTTATCTCGATATGCCCGATGACATCATTCAGGGCGAAGCCGAAGAGTCAGAGGTCGTCCATTACCCCGAAATTCCGGAGCCGCCGCGTACGCAGGCGATGCCGGAAAATGTCGAAGCGGCATTGGATCTGCTGGAAACCGCGGAAAACCCGCTTGTTATTACCGGTAAGGGCATGGCTTGGTCGCGCGCGGAAGACGAAGTCCGCGACTTCATCGAGAAGACCCAGCTTCCTTTCCTCGCCACGCCGATGGGCAAGGGCATTATGGATGACGACCATCCGCTCTCTGTTGGCGCGGCCCGTAGCCTCGCATTGCAGAAAGCCGATGTGATCTTCCTGATGGGCGCGCGGTTGAACTGGATCCTGCATTTCGGTCTGCCGCCACGCTTCAACAAGGACGTTAAGATCATTCAGCTTGATATTTCCGCTGAAGCGATCGGCACCAACCGCCCGACGCAGGTCCCTCTGGTCGGTGACGGCAAGGCGATCATGTCGCAGGTCAATCAGGCCCTTGGCAATCGTCAGTGGTTCTATCCGGCGGACACGCCATGGCGTAAAGCGATTTCGGAAAAGGCGGCTGAGAACGCGGCTATGATTCAACCGATGTTCGACGACGATTCCACGCCGACGAACTACTACCGTGCACTGAAAGACATCGTGCCGTGGATTCCGGAAGACGCCATCATCGTTGGCGAAGGGGCCAATACAATGGATATCGGCCGGACCCAGTTGCAAAACAAGCGGCCTCGTGAGCGTCTGGACGCGGGTACGTACGGTACGATGGGCATCGGCATGGGCTTCGTTGTCGCGGCCTGTGTTGCGAACCCGGATCGTCCCGTGGTTTCGGTTTCTGGCGACTCCGCGATCGGATTTTCCGGTATGGAGATCGAGACAGCTTGCCGTTTCAATCTCCAGTGCAAGATTGTCGTGCTGAACAATGGCGGCATCGGCGGCGGCATCCCGGAACTCAACAAGGATCCCTACAAAACGCCACCGCCATACCTGACGGTCGGCGCACGCTACGACAAGATGATGGAAGCGTTCGGAGGCTTTGGCGCGTTGGTCAATGATCCGGCGGACCTGCCGGCGGCGCTTGAAAAGGCCATGGCCTTCGACGGCCCGGCACTTGTCAACGTGATCCTCGACCCGGCAGCCGGCCGGAAGCCGCAAGAGTTCAAGTGGCACACTTGATCTGAGACCTATAGGTTCGGACGCTTCGAATACCGAGCGTCCGAACCGTTTACTTTTTGACGGTATCGCCCCGGGGTCCTCTCCGGGGCGGACCTCGTTTATGGCCAGTATTTTTGTGAGGAACACCGATGTCTTGGCAAGCTGAACTTGATGAGCTGAAACGACGCGAAGCGTTCGCCGAACAGTTGGGCGGCGAGATGCGGGTTAAACGGCAGAAGGATGGCGGCCGTTATACAATCCGGGAGCGCATCGATTTGCTTGCCGATAATGAAACCTTTCATGAACTCGGCAAAGTCGCCGGTATGGCCCAGTACGATGGCAAGAATGATCTTGAAGAATTCATGGCTTCCAACTTCGTATTCGGCCGCGCCGAGATAGAGGGGCGTCCGGTCGTCATCGGTGGCGATGATTTTACGGTTCGGGGCGGCTCGGCGGATGCCACGATCAAGGAAAAGCATCAAATGTGCGAGAAGATGGCGAACGCTCTTCGTTTGCCGTTGGTGCGCCTCGTCGAAGGATCGGGTGGCGGTGGTTCGGTCAAGACCATCGAGACAACGGGACGCGCGAATGTGCCAGGTGTTGCCGGTTGGGAGATCGTCGTTGAGAATATGGGAACCGTGCCGCGCGTCGCGCTTGGACTTGGTTCCGTGGCGGGACTTGGTGCCGCGCATCTCGCCGCATCGCATTACTCTGTCATGATCAAGGATAAATCGGCGATGTTCGTCGCCGGGCCGCCGGTTGTCGAGCGTACCGGTCAGAAGCTCACGAAGAACGAACTAGGCGGCTACAAGATTCAGCTCAAGGCGGGGGCCGTGGACCATGCGGTCAATACCGAGGAAGAAGCGTTCGAATGCGCGCGAAAATTTCTCTCGTATTTGCCGACCTCAGTGTACGAATTGCCGCCACGCGGCCCTCGGACGGATGATCCGAAGCGCCGTGTCGATTGGCTGATTGACGCTATTCCGCGTGACATCCGCAAGGTCTACAAGATGCGCCCGATTGTCGAAGCCTGCGTCGACGAAGGGTCATTTTTCGAGATGGGACGGCAATATGGCCGCTCCGTGATTACCGGCTTCGCGCGGCTCGACGGCTGGCCCGTCGCGGTCATGGCGAGCGATCCTTATTCCTATGGTGGCTGCTGGACACCCGATACCTGCAAGAAGGTCACCAAGTTCGTCGATCTGGCGGAAACTTTCCATTTGCCGATCGTCTATCTGGTCGATTGCCCAGGCTTTCAAGTCGGCAAGGAAGCTGAGGAACTCGGCACCATTAAGGAAGGTGTGCGCGCGATGGCCGCAATTTGGCAGACGACGACGCCGTGGTGCGCCATGATTGTGCGCAATGTGTTCGGTGTCGCCGGTGCGGCGCACCGCAATGGCGGCCGTTACTGCACCCGTTATGCCTGGCCCTCGGGCCGTTGGGGCTCGCTGCCGCTGGAAGGCGGGATTGAGGCCGCATACCGCGCCGATATCGCCGCCGCCGACGACTCGGAAGCGAAGCTGGAAGAGATTGAAGAACGCCTCAACAAATTGCGCTCACCGTTCCGCTCGGCCGAAAGCTTCTGGATCGAGGAGATCGTTGATCCGCGTGACACCCGAGCACTGCTCTGCGACTTCGCCAACACGGCAGCGCCGCTGCGCGAGGTTGGCCAGAGTTCCCACATGATGCGGCCGTAGTGTCCTGGTCGTGAAATTCAAAACATTGAATTTCGCGTGAACCATCACACTAACTGTATGAACCTCGTGTGGTTCAGATCCTAAATTTCGTCGCATTCAATGCGGCGAACTTCAGAACCATCACACGAGCCGGGAGCGTTAGAAGTTCAAGTCACTTTCCATGAACGGAATCGCGGGATCGTGTCCAAGGATCGTCCGCAGCAGATTATTCATCGTTGAGACATCGTTATCGAAGCCGCCATGGGTTCGACTACGGGTCATTGCCTGATCGTCGATCCGCGTATAGTGGGTTACCAAGTTCGGATGCGCGATATCTTTGTTGAATTTTTGCATGCCGAAAATCGGTTTTTGTGGCGCGCGCTCGAATGCGTTCGACACGAGATAGAGCAGCGATTTCCGATAAAGCGGGGTGACCGTGTCATCGCGTTCCAGCGTATCCGTCAGACAATAATTTTGCAGTTCGGGTATGCCAACCCTTGTGCCGGCACCACTTTGTCCAAGTCGATCTTTATAGTGTTCCTTGTAGAAATCGACGGTCGCGGCGGATGCGAGAAGAGTGCAGCTTGAGATCGGCGTATTCCAGGCTTGGATGCTGTCCAACGCTTTAAGAAAATACCCGTGCAAAACAGCTCCGGTGCTGTGTCCGACGAGATGGACCTTGATGTCTGAGCCATCTAAAGCGGCACCGAAGATTTCCGCGGTGCGGTGACCGGCGCCACCAACATCGAAGGCCGTTTCCGCGTCACGTTTCATCTCGTCCCAGATAAGCGTGCCGAGCTTTCGGGTTGCATTTTCGATTAGTTTATCAGTCCAATCGGAAAAGCCGCCGACGCCGGATTCGCTCTTTTCCGCGCGTCCGAAGATGATATCTTTCAATTCCTCAGCGAGACCGGTGTCGTACATGAAGTGGTAAGGGTATATGCCGTTGGCCTTGTACACTTCCTTCATCGCTTCGATCCGAGTCGCGGATGCCTTCGTCGAATTTAGGCCACCATGAGCGTAGAAAAGGAGGTGCGGGTATTTTGCCGCACGGGCTTTGACGAGGGCCGCTGTTTCTCGAACGTCATTTTCCGAACTGTGATAGTTACCACTTGTTGCGAAGGTTCCATCGTCAACGTGGACGAAATGTCCGGCGATTTCGATCCGGCGTGGCGCGCGCGAAACCGTCCCTTCGGAGGTGTCCGTGGCCCCGTCCACAATGCCGCCGCGTACCGCAAATGCACTGGGTGCGGGAACGGCGAGGCGGAATACCCACGCATCCATGACATTCGCCGCCCAATCGTCGTATGTCCAATGGGCGAAGCCATTGTTGCCCCAATCCACGCCCCAAGAGTTCTGAA
>JAJFJC010000431.1 GCA_021774385.1 Alphaproteobacteria bacterium | reverse complement strand
GAGCAGTATAGGGGCGATCCAAAAGACCCCGAACCGACGCAGCCGGGAATCTTCACAGGTAGAAAAGGCGAGTACGTCATCTACGGAAAATAAGTCAAAAAACAATCAAGCCGGCTTCGGGAAACCGAAGCCGGCTTTTTTATTTAATATCGACCATGTGACAGCTGTCACTGTGTCTTTGGTCTAGGGAAGATAGAGTCACAATCATCCTGTTATGGATATCGTTCCTTCCTCCCTAAATTTTCCTGGCCGGCTTTAAGAGCCGGCCATTCTTTTTCAATCCGAAGAAATTCGCGCCACCGGTTCCGATTCATACGCCGCGGGAACACCGGGCGGCAACCGCCATTCAAGCGTCGCGAACCCGCCGCAGTTATCACAGCATGCGTGCCATTTTTCCGCGACCGAACCGCATGAATCACAGTACCAACCATGGTCGGGATCGGCCGAAGCGGTTTCGTCGAGAAAGCCGCGCGCCGCCTTCAAATCTCCCGATTCCTGTTCTTCGAGATCGGCGAACAAACGTAACACCCGAGCCGGACGGCTTTCCGTCGCCGCCAACTCCAAATGACGTCTCGCCTCGCCCCATAACCGCGCGGCCAGCGATACCCGCGCCACGGCGATATGACTTTCGGGGTGGTCATCGCGAAGGTTCATAAGCCGTTGAATACGCTTTACCCGAGCTAGCGGCTCTTCGTCATCCGCGCCAAGCGCGGCATACGCGCTTGCGAGATCGGGATGGGGTGATTTTGTCCAGGCTGTTTCCAGCGTTTTCACCGCCCGTCGCGCCTTGCCATCTTCCGCCAGACATCGAACGTAGGTAACGGTCGCGGGAACAAGGTTTGGATCAAGCTCGTGAGCCTGACGCGCCCGCTTCGTCGCACCCGCATGGTCGCCACTCGTCAATGCATCCCGGCTCGACTCCACCAAAAGCGCGGCGCGCTGAACGCGGCCTGATGCGGCATCAATTGCGCCGGCCCGCATGGCGTCATGAAGCGTCTTGTCCGCCGCTTCCCATTGTTTCGCGCTAACTTGCGAAGCGAGAAGTTGCTTCAATACCCAGGGCGTATTCGGACGCAACGCCTGCGCCTTGCCGGCGAGACGCAGCGCTTCTTCCGTATCGTCACGGCGGACCGCCTGCATAAGAAGGCCCCGCACGCCGAGAAATGCCATCTCCGGCTCGGAAAGCATGGCCTCGAAATAACGCCGCGCCGCGTCCTCGTCCCCGTCCAACTGCGCGGCTTGCGCCGACAACAACATCGTCAGCGGCGGTTCATTCAACAATGAATCGGCTTTTCGCGCGGATCGCATTGCTTCACGCGAGTCACCGGCGGCAACGGCGACCATGCCCTGCGTTAACGCTTGATAGCCGCGCTGTCGCCGGCTCGCGCCACGATGTTCAGCAATTCTCCCCGGCGCGCGGCGTAACGAGCGCCAAAACCGATATATCGCGGCCGCGATGACAACAAGCAAAACAATCGCCAAGACCAGAATGCCAACCTGTTCGGTATGGATGCGGTAGCCAAGGGCCTCGATTTCAACCCGGCCCGGATGGTCCGCGAACCAAACCGCGATCCATACGGAAGTCCCAATCAGTATAAACAGGAGAAGGATACGTATCATTGTGCGGGCGTTTTCGCTGCCATGGGACGCTCAATCGCCATGACTCGTAACTTCACAAGAGCATTATCGGCCGCCAGACGTTTTTGCGCCTCTCGAACCCAGTCTCCGGCGGGGCCAGATGCCCCCTTCAGCTTCGCGACGGCTCCGGAAAAATCACCTGACGCTAAAGCCTGCTCCGCATGGACCAACTCGATACCGCCACCGTTGGCATCGTCGACCCGTCGGACGGTCACGACGGAATCGATTTTCCGCAAAGCCCTCCTTACCCAGCCTTCGCCATCCGTGGACCACAGTTGCTTCCCACGCGCCGAAACAAGGTTGGAAAGGCGCCGCGCGAGTTCTGGTTGGGTCAGAATTCCCGCCGATGCGTGTGGCGCCAAAACAGCCAGGGGCGCCGACAATTGTTTATTCCCCGCTTCCATCTGCCGCTTAATTGCATCCAACGCAAATCCATACGGCGAACCATCGCGCAAGGCGACTTCCAACGCACCAACCGCGACAATCAGCGAAGACCGGCGCGTGTTCGATGCCACCGTATCGACGACAGTGCGTTCGACCTTCGCCGTAAGCGCTTCAAGCGACGCACGCAGCGCCGTCAGCTCTGCACCCTTGTCATTAATCGCGGTCCGGCTTTCCGTACGAGCGGCACCCAAAGTTTGGTTCATGTTGTCCAATCGCGCCCTCAATGCATTCAATTGCGGCGTCAGGTTGGGCGCGGAAACCGGTGCCGCCACGGGCGCGCGGGCCTGCACTTTGTTTAGCGCCTGTTCTACAGTCGCAACTCGACGCGACAAATCTGGAACGCTCGGTTTGTTCTCAAGCGCGGCAATTCGTGACTCGACGCGATGGTCCGTTACCGCTGTCGGTGCCCCATATAGGGCCGGCGCCCATTTTGGTTGCGTAACCGCGGCAATACCGGCGAAGGCCGCTACGGCAAGCGCGAACCAAGCGACACTATTGCCGCGACTGGAATCAGGCTGCTGAGACTCGGTGGAATTCAGTGCGGCGTCGTCGACGTCTTCAACTGCCGTGGAGTCATCTTTATGCTGCACAGCGGTTAGATCGATACCATCGGCCAACGCGGCTTCACGAACGGCTTGCCGACGGTTTTCCGGGATATTGCCCCGACTCTTCCATCCTTGAATCGTGGTCGCCGCCAAATCAAGCCGCGCCGCCATGGGACGCACGCCGCCAAACGCGGCGACGACCCTTTCCGCATCATTCAGCGCCTCTTCATCCACCGCCGTTTCCGCCGACAAATTCGCTTCATCGATTGGCGCGTTTTCTTGATCCGTCATCAAGCCCTCAATCTTTCATCAAACGTTTCGAGAAGGGACGCCTGCGTCGGTTCCTTGGCGATCAGAACCCGGCGCCACATGATCGGGTCCGCGGCGGTAGCGACACCCTTGCTCAAACAGAGCGCCTCAAGGTTCTCACACGCTGTCTCGAGCCCTTGTTTTTTGGCAAGGTTTACGAAGGTATTCGCCGATCTAGGCGAGAAGAACAGCACGATATCTATTTCCCTATCCAACAAGGCCATTCTAATTTCGCCGGTGAATTCGGTCGCGGCCCGAGCATCGTAAATTACGACCCGCCGGACGACAAATCCAGCGGCGCTCAACTGCCCGGAAAGGTCGCCGGCAAGCACCGTGCCAGCGGGATGGAGCAAGACACCATCGCCAGGCCTACGATGCTGGATAACGAGCGTGGCAAGCGTATCCACGTCACCTTCCGCACTTTCAACGTTCACGAACTTGTTTTCTTTTGCAATGGCGGCCGTCCGGTCGCCAACCGCATAGACCGGCAGGTCGCGACGCGACGTCAGGGCCGCCAACGCCCGCACACCATTGGAAGAGGTAAACAACACCGCCTGAACGCCTTCGAAGTTCATCGCGGCACTCGGAACCGTCACAATGGACAGCATTGGACTGACAAATGTCGAAACACCCCGCTTCGCCAGCGCTGCAACAAGCAGTTTCGAATCCTGCAATGGTCTTGTCACCAACGCCCTAATTTTTACCTCCCCTTCCCCATTCATGGGCAGAGACGAAAACACCCCAACGGCAAATCACATGGCGGGAACTTCGGATATTGTCCATAGTCCTTTCTCTACCCGGTTCGACCCTTCGCCGAAAGATATATTCCACACGCCGGAACCGTGTTCCGTTTTGCATTCTGTTCAGGCCAATAATAATTTCATGTGTGGGTCTTCTCGCACCGCATCAACCGGCCCCTAGGTGTTTTCAAACACCCTTCAACCAAATCGCGACAAAATAGGGTCGGCCGTGCTAAGAAGCGCCGAATTCGGCTTCAGTTTTGGGTGTTTAATATTATGGCGTTAACGATCGCCATCATCGCGCTTATCTTTGGCGCCTGTGCAGTGTATGCGTACAAGGCGAAGGTGAACTTCCCGTCCTTCACCGACGAACAATTGCTCATCCAGCATCGGCGTTTTCTGTCGGAATTGGAATCATCCCGGAAGTATATCGGCGCGACCTATTTTCATGCCGTCGAAAAGGGGTCCCCAGCCCAAGCGGAATTGTTACTGCGTGGTTACGATGTCGCCAAACTCCTGCAAGAGCGTGTTGTCGCCGAGCGGGAAAACCGTCCGATAAACTGGAACCATTGTAGAATCACTTCCAAGGCGATCGCTCGCACAAGGACATCATGATTATCCTCGGCATTGAAACATCCTGTGACGAAACCGCCGCCGCCATCGTGCGGGACGATAGATCGATCCTATCAAATCTCGTAAATTCGCAACTGGACGAACATCGCCCCTATGGCGGCGTCGTGCCCGAGATCGCGGCGCGCAGTCATCTCGACCATATCGACGGACTCGTCGACCGCGCTCTGCGTGACGCCAACATGGAATTCGACGATTTGGACGGCGTGGCGGCAACGGGGGGGCCCGGGCTGATCGGTGGAGTCCTGGTCGGCATGATGACCGCGAAGGCAATCGCGCTTGTTCACACGCTCCCCTTGATGGCCGTCAATCATCTGGAAGGGCATGCGCTTACAGCTCGTTTAACCGATGCCGTCGAATTTCCTTATTTACTGCTCCTGGTATCGGGCGGACATTGCCAGCTTCTTTCCGTCACGGGGCCGGGTGCCTATGTCCGCTATGGAACGACCCTTGACGACGCCGTCGGCGAAGCCTTCGATAAGACGGCGAAGCTTCTTGGATTACCCTATCCAGGCGGCCCGGCGGTCGAGCAAGCGGCACGTTCCGGCAACCCCAACCGTTTCGATTTTCCGCGACCCATGCGCGGCAGGCCGGGCTGCGATTTTTCCTTTTCCGGATTAAAAACAGCGGTCGCACGAACGTTTCGCGCCGCGACACAAGATGAAAACGTGGTGGCGGATGCCGCAGCATCCTTCCAAACCGCAGCGGGAGAGGCTCTCGTCGACCGCACGCGCAATGCGATAGAAAGGTTCCGTGCCGAGAATCCAAACGGCGACACATTGGTCGTCGCCGGCGGCGTCGCGGCGAACGCGCATCTGCGGACGGTGTTGGGAAATCTGGCGACCGACGAGGAATTTCGCTTTGTCGCGCCGCCACCAGCATTGTGTACGGATAACGCGGCGATGATTGCCTGGGCCGGGATTGAACGATTGCGGCTCGGCCTAACGGATACACTGGATTTTGCACCACGGCCACGCTGGCCGCTGAACGAATTACGGGTGGCATCATGACCCGATTGGCCGTTATCGGCGGCGGTGCCTGGGGAACGGCACTAGCCTGCGTCGCGCGGCGCGCTGAAAACGAAACAATATTATGGGCGCGAGATAGCACGGTCGTTGCGGCGATCAACAAAGAAAGAATGAACAGGCGCTATCTCGATGGTGTTTCTTTGCCGGTTGGAATTGATGCGACGACTGATTTGAAGATGGCGACATCCAACGCGGATATCGTTCTTCTGGTCGTTCCCGCTCAGTTTGTACGCGACATTGCGTCCTCCATGAGCCCCCATTTGCGGCCTGGGATACCTGTCGCAATCTGTGCCAAAGGTGTCGAGAATAATAGCGGTGCGCTGATGACGGAAGTCTTGGCGGAAACAATACCGGACGCGGCGATTGGCGTTCTGTCCGGCCCTACCTTTGCACAGGAAGTCGCACGCGGGTTACCAACCGCCGTCACATTGGCGGCATCGAATTTGGCGACGTGCGAACAGCTTGCCGCCGCCATCGGCGTGCCCCAGTTCCGGCCCTACCTGTCCGACGACCCCATTGGCGCGGAGATTGGTGGCGCCGTCAAAAATGTACTCGCCATCGCATGCGGAATCGTCGCCGGCCGCCAAATGGGCGACAACGCACGCGCCGCGTTAATCACCCGAGGCTTGGCCGAGATTGTCCGACTTGGACTCGCAAAAGGCGCCCGGGCGGAAACATTGATGGGGTTGTCGGGGCTAGGCGATCTGACCCTGACATGCAACGCCATGCAATCGCGAAACTTCTCGCTCGGGGCTGCGCTTGGAGAGGGCCGTTCGTTACCGGAAATTTTGGCGGAACGCCGGGCGGTTACCGAGGGCGTCTATTCGGCTGGCTCCGTCGTGGCACTCGCGAAGCAGCTCGATGTCGAGATGCCCATCTGCGAAGCCGTCGATCGAATTGTGAACAAGGGTGACGATATCGATGAAGTCATCACGGACCTCTTATCACGGCCATTTGCACATGAGCACAGACGGACCGATTGACGCCGCACAATTCACTTGCCAACAATGCCATGCAACCGCCACCGAACAGGGAGACCACCATGCTATACGCCGTTTATTGCGTCGATAAACCGAACGCCGCCGACCTGCGCGCCGAGCTGCGCCCCCCACATCAGGAATATTTAAAAACGCAGACGGGGATCATAATCCTCGCGGGCGCGACTCAGCTGGACGACGGTGAAACCGCGACGGGCAGCATGTTCATCGTCAATGTCAACAGCCGAGCGGAAGCGGAAACCTTTGCAAAAGGAGATCCCTTCAATAGCGGCGGCTTGTTCGAAAAGGTCGTCGTCACGCGGATGCGCAAGGGTCATTGGCACCCAGAAAACGGCGAAAATGCCTAAGCAGGTAGTTCCATGTGGTTTCTCATTCAGAATTTGGGCGCGGCGGACGCCGCCGAGAAACGGCCACTATATGTCGAAGCGCATTGGGATTATCTGCGGGCGGCTCAGGATCGCATGATCACGGCCGGGCCGTATTTCAGTAGCGACGGCGAAACCCGAATTGGGTCGATCTTCATTGTCGATTTTCCCGATTTGGCCACCGCTCGAGCCTGGATCGAAGACGAACCTTTCACCCGGCACGGTGTTTATGCGAGCCACTCGATCCATGTATATGATCAGCGATGGCCGGAGAGTGTTGGTTCGGGCAACACCGAATAAAGTGCGAGGGCGAGAAGATGAAATATTGGCTGGTGAAATCGGAACCCAGCGCCTGGTCCTGGGACGATCACGTCAAGGCGGGCACCGCGGAATGGGACGGTGTACGCAGCCATCAGGCCTGCGGCAACATGAAGGCCATGAAAATTAGCGACAGGGCTTTCTTTTATCATTCGATCAAGGAAAAGCAGATAGTTGGCGTCCTAGAGGTCTCCAAGGAGTATTATCCCGACCCGACGGACAAGAGTGAAAAATTCGGCATGGTCGATTTCAAGGCCATCAAGCCTGTCGAAAACCCGGTCACTTTGGCGGATATCAAGGCGACGCCGGAACTGCAGGAAATGGCGCTGGTACGGCAATCACGCCTGTCGGTCATGCCTGTCAGCGCAAAGGAGTGGCGGACTCTTCTTAAAATGTCGGGTACCAAGCTCTGAACGGAGACGTACTCTGTCGTCTGGACGACATTCCGGACGGCGAAGGCAAGGGTTTCGTCATCCCTGGACCAAAGGCCGAACTCGACATATTCGTCGTGCGGCGCGGCGAACAGGTCTTTGGCTATGTAAATTCCTGCCCACATGCCTGGACACCGCTAGACTGGTCACCGGACCGGTTCACGAATATGGAAAAAACCCATATACTCTGCGCAACACATGGCGCCGTATTCGAGATGGATACAGGTCTCTGTATCGCGGGGCCGTGCAAGGATGACCGCCTTACTCCCTTTCCGGTGACGATAATTGACGGCACCGTATTCACGAATACGAACGACTCTTGAGGTCGTGATTCAACAATTTTCGGTGTTTAGGTTAAAATAGTCGAAATCTGACCGTATTGCGTTGCAAAGCAATCCTGTCCGCGAGGTCCATATGCGCCTGGTTTTCCAAATTGTCTGGCTCGCCGCCATTGGGGCTGTCGTCGCCGGCGGCTGGTGGTGGTTTACCGAACGCGAGGGCGCGGCGGCGCGCGATAGCGTCAAGCCGCGGCGGTCCACCGCAACGTTGGTGCTTGTCGAACCGGCCGTTCTGTCGACGGATAAGAGAAACGTCCATGCCATCGGTACCGGCCGTGCGCTCCAATCGGCCGCGCTTTACCCGTCCGTGTCGGGCGAAGTCACCAAAGTTGCGTTTTCCGCCGAGCAAAAAGTTAAGACCGGACAGGTACTGCTTAGGCTCGACAACGAGGATCAGCGACTGGCCGTGCAGCTCGCGAAGGTCGAAGTGGATGAAGCCGGCCGTCAGGCACGCCGGCTCAAAAAACTCGCCCGGTCCGGTAACGTCGCACAAGCGAACCTGGATACGGCTAATGCCGCACTCAAAAGCGCCAAACTCAGGCTCGCCAGGGCACAAGCAGACCTGAAGGACCGTACCATATTCGCACCCTTCGAAGGTGTTATAGGCCTTACCGAAATTGATAAAGGCGACCGGGTAACGCCGGATACGCTCATCGCGACGCTTGACGACCGGTCGACCTTGTTCGTCGAATTCAACGTTTCGGAAGATGCCGCGGCCCATATACGTCTCGGTGTCCTGGTTGCCATGAGCGCATGGGCCCTGCCCGGCCGAACCTTCACGGGAATCGTTTCCGCGATGGGCAGTCGGATCGATCCCGTCACGAGATCTTTGAAAATTCGCGCGCAGATCGCCAATCCGGATGACGCGGTCCGGCCCGGCACATCCTTTGCCGTCAATGTCGAGGTCTCCGGATCCACTTATCCCACGGTCCCGGAGGTCGCGGTATTATGGAGCCGCGATGGCGCCTATATCTGGCGTGTCACGGACGGCAAGGTGGAAAAGGTGTTCGTGCGGGTCATTCGCCGCGAGGGCGGCCGGGTCCTCGTCGATGGCGACCTTAAGAAAGGCGACGTCATCGTCGTCGAAGGCGTGCAGGGACTGCGTCCGGGACGGAAGGTTAAAGCCGAACCACGCGACTCAAAGGCACCGAAGAAAGCGTCCGCTTCGTGATGCCAAACATCAGCGGATTGCCTGCACTCGCGGTGCGCCGTCCGACGCTGATCATTGTCATGAACCTGCTGATTGTGATTGCCGGGTTGGCCGCAATTCTTGGCGTCGAGGTTCGGGAGTTGCCCGATGTCGACCGCCCAATCGTCATGGTCCGGGCATTCTTCGACGGCGCTTCGCCAGAAACCATGGATGCCGAAGTGACCAGCGTCATCGAAGGCGCGGTGGCACGCGTCAATGGTGTTAAGCGAATTAACGCGGCCAGCGAAGAAGCCAACATGCGTGTTCGCGCCGAATTCGCCACGAACATCGACCTGGACGTCGCCGCGAACGACGTCCGTGAAGCGGTTGCCGGAATCGAACGCCGGCTACCGGAAGGCGTAGAGGACGTCACTGTCACAAAAGCGGATGTAGACGCGCGCCCCATTATTCGGCTCGCTCTCGTCAGCAACCAACTGTCCCAGGACGCCCTGACCCGCCTGGCGGAAGACGATGTCGCCAGCCAACTCTCGGGTATACCCGGCGTCGCAACGGTCAATCTGTTCGGCGCCCAGGAAGAAGTGTTACGGATTGTCGTCGATCCCATGCGCCTGGCACGATACAGCCTGACGATCGACGATGTGGCGCAAGTGGTACGTAGCGCGAGCCTCGACATCCCCGCCGGCAGCTTCAAGTCAGACGACCATATGCTATTGGTCCGCGCCGACGCATCGGTCTGGAAACCGCGCGAAGTCGAAGCGCTGGCGCTCCGTGGCGAAACGAAACTGGGCGATGTCGCGCAGGCGTTTTACGGGCCGGCCGATCCGCTGAACAACAGCATGCTGAATGGCCGGAAGGTTGTCGGACTAGGCATCATCCGGCGCGCCAAATCGAACACCATAGAAATCTCCGACGCCGTTGACGCGACCCTGACGCACATGAACCACCGATTGAAAGACGCCAAGCTCGTCAAAATTTCCGATGACGCTCGGTTCATCCGCAGTTCAGTCCGCGAGGTAGTGACGACATTGGGCATTGCCGTGGCGGTCGTGATAGCCGTGATCTTCGTTTTCATGGGCGCCTTGCGGCCAACCCTGTTACCGGCCGCAACAATCCCCGTCGCCTTGGTTGGTACCGTCGCTGCGATTTATCTGCTCGGCTTCTCGATTAATATCCTCACTCTACTGGCAATCGTGCTGGCCACCGGCATGATCGTCGACGACGCCATTGTCGTCATTGAAAACATCCAGCGCCAACGCAGGTTGGGCTTGAAACCGCTGGCCGCCGCGGTCGTCGGCACGCGACAGGTCTTCTTCGCGGTCTTGGCCACGACAGCGACACTAATCTCCGTCTTTCTGCCCATTGCCTTTTTGCCCAGCATGGCGGGCCGGTTGTTCACGGAATTCGGCTTCGTTCTTGCCATCGCCGTCGGCATTTCCTCTTTCGTCGCCCTGACGCTCTGCCCGATGTTGGCGTCGAGACTGCCGGAAGGCGAAACCACGGTTCCCGCACCCCTGGCTTGGATTGGCGGTATCCTGTCCCGCTTCTATCGACGCGCACTGGAATTCGCCCTGACAGCACGACTCCTGGTTCTCGGCGCCATGGTCCTGATCGCGCTCACCGCAATCGATATTTTTAAATCCATTGACGAAGAGTTGCTGCCAAAGGAGGACCGGGGCGCAATCATTATTATGATGCAGGGACCCGACGGCGTGGGGCTGGACTATATGGACCGGCAGGCGGTGAAGGCCGAAACCCTGCTGGAACCGCTACGCGAAAGCGGCGAGATCCAGAATATCTTCGCCATCGTTGGGCGCTGGGACCTCAACCGGAACTACATCATTGCACCGCTGACAGACTGGGGATCAAGGCGAAGCCAAGCCGAAATCGCGAAAACGCTGCGCGGTCCGCTGAAGGCCATCCCGGGCGCGACGGCCCGCATCCGGACACCAAACAGCCTCAACTTGCGGCGTGCGGGCGGCAGCCTCGAATTTGCCCTTACAGGGGCCAACTATGCCGATATCGCCGCCGCCGCCGACACCTTCCTAGCGGCCATGAGCGAACGCATTCCGCAACTTGAAGACCCCGAGATCGAGTACCAACAGACTCAGCCGCAGCTGACGGTGCGCGTCGACCGGCGCAAGGCGGAAGATTTGAACGTATCGGTCGACGCCATCTCGGCAACCCTGCGGGCCATGGTCGAAAAACTGGAAGTTACCGAATTGAACGTCAACGACCGGTCGATTCCGATTTTGTTGGAGTCCGCCAGTGGTACGATCGATGACCCACGCGATTTGCACAACCTCTTCGTACGATCGGGCAATGGTGAACTATTGCCACTTTCGGCCTTCGTTACGCTGGAAGAAGCCGGCATCGCGGCCGAACTCGACCGCACCGCGCAAAGACGAGCCATCGAAATCGATTCGGGATTAGCCCCGGGGTTTACCTTGCGCGAAGGCATGGCCGCCGTCGAAGCGCTGGCGGCCGACTTTCTGCCCGCGGGCATTGGGCTGCGTTTCATCAACGAAGCCGCGACATTGGACGACACCTCCAACGAGGTATCGATTACCTTTGCGATCGCCGTTTTGGTCGTCCTCCTTGTCCTGGCAGCGCAATTCGAAAGTGTGCTCAGTGCGCTGGTCATTGTGCTGACGGTCCCGTTCGGTCTTGCCGCGGCGGTTTTCGCGTTAAAACTAACCGGCACGACACTGAATATTTACAGCCAAATCGGGCTTGTCATGCTGGTCGGACTCATGGCCAAAAACGGAATCCTGGTCGTTGAATTCGCCGACCAACTACGCGATAGAGGGCGACCTGTCGCAGTGGCCATTCGCGAAGCCGCGATGGTGCGGCTGCGGCCCGTCATCATGACGATGCTGTCGACAGTGCTGGGCGCACTACCGCTTGTATTGGCAAGTGGCGCCGGCGCCGAAGCGCGGCGCGCGATTGGCTGGGTCGTCTTTGGTGGCTTGGGCATCGCCACGATTTTCACGCTGTTTCTTATTCCTGTAATTTACAGCCTGCTGGCGCCCTTGGCGCGGCCGCGGGCGCATGCCGGCGTTCGGCTGGATCGCGAATTGAGGTCGACGACCGACGAACTTGCCGGCGCACCAGGTATTGCCGAATAATCGATCAGCGCGCCGAAATTTTCCGATACTTACTTATTTCCGCTTAGATTTCCGTTGCTCGCCACCACGGAGTCCCATCACTCGGCGGCTCGTGGCGGACCGGCACACCGTTCGCGAGCCTGAAGTCAATGTCGAGCCGCGCGTGAATTTTTACCGCACGATAGACCGCGCCATGGCCGACGATAAGGACGGGCCCGGGATGGGACAGCGCCTCGTTGATGCCATTCAGCGCCCGTTCAATAAATTGTTCATAGGGTTCCGCGCCTTCCAAAAAGCCGCCGCGCCACCAGTCCGCATACCATTCACCTGCAATCCGTCCCTCTCCGGCACCCCAGTTACATTCGACAAGTGCATCGATCACGGTAATGGTACGGCCAAGTCGCTGATTGACGATCTCCGCTGTTTCGCGCGCCCGGCCCAAGGGGCTACAGCAAATCGAGGCAATTTCGCAATCCGCCACCATCGCGCCCGCCGCTTGGGCTTGCGCCCGGCCGGTATCATTCAACGGTATATCGGTTTGGCCCTGCTGCCTGTGAGCACGGTTCCAATCCGTTTCGCCATGGCGCAAATAGAAAAAGGGGCGGCGTTCAAGCATGTAACAATGTCTGGCCTATGCTTGGCCAAACCACCGCATTGCCGATCCCAATCGCTGACTTTCCATTGCTATTTCCTTTCCCCGAGCATTTCACGGAAGCTTGTACGCCTTAAATATTTGACAATATGAACCATGGAAGACCAAATCCGTTGGCGATATGATTGTAACGAAATAATTGAATTAGCGAGGGAGGACGCGTGAACCATGTCCCATCATGAACTTTTTCCGGTACCGGAAGCTTTCGCAGCTAAAGCGCATGCCGATAACGATAAATATCTCGAAATGTACAAGCGTTCGGTCGAGGATCCGGAGGGATTTTGGGCGGAGGAAGGCAAGCGGCTCGACTGGTTCACGCCGTACACGAAAATCAAGGACGTCTCTTTTGACGAGTCGAACTTGCATGTAAAATGGTATTACGACGGCACGTTGAATGCCGCCTATAACTGCCTCGACAGACATCTGGAAACACGGGGCGATCAGACCGCTATCATCTGGGAAGGCGACGACCCCGCCGAGGATGCAACCTTCACCTATCGCGAACTGCACGAATCGGTGTGCCGGTTCGCGAATGGACTAAAGTCAATCGGCGCCAAGAAAGGTGACCGTATTACCCTTTACATGCCAATGATTCCGGAAGCCGCCGTCGCCATGCTGGCGTGCGTGCGGATCGGCGCGGTTCACTCCATCGTCTTCGGTGGATTCTCGCCGGACGCTCTTGCCGGCCGCATCCATGACTGCGATTCCAACATCATCATTACCGCCGATGAAGGCTTACGCGGTGGCCGGCCAATCCCGCTCAAGGCAAATACGGACAAGGCACTCGAATCCTGCCCATCGATCGAGAAATGCGTCGTCGTTCGCCGCACCGGCGCGGATATTGGTTGGGAGGGTGGCCGCGACGTTTGGTATCACGACCTGGTCGACGCAGCCTCGCCGGATTGCCCGGCGGAGCCAATGAACGCGGAAGACCCGATGTTCATTCTCTACACTTCCGGATCCACTGGGAAACCAAAGGGCGTCCTGCATACGACCGGTGGCTATATGGTCTACGCATCAATGACTCACCAATACGTCTTCGACTATCACGACGGTGACATTTATTGGTGCACCGCCGATGTGGGTTGGGTCACGGGCCATAGCTATATCGTCTACGGACCGCTGGCAAACGGCGCAACGACGCTAATGTTCGAAGGCGTGCCGAATTATCCCGACGCAAGCCGGCACTGGCAGGTATGCGACAAGCATCAGGTCAATATCTATTACACGGCCCCCACCGCGATTCGCGCGTTGATGCGCGAAGGCGACGAACCGGTAAAAAAAACCAGCCGAAGTTCGCTCCGGTTGTTGGGCTCCGTTGGCGAGCCGATCAACCCGGAAGCCTGGCTTTGGTATTACAACGTGGTAGGCGATGCCCGCTGCCCGATTGTCGACACCTGGTGGCAGACCGAAACCGGCGGAATTATGATTACGCCATTACCCGGCGCGACGGCGTTGAAGCCTGGCTCCGCGACAAGGCCTTTCTTCGGTGTTCAGCCCGCACTCGTCGATGGCGACGGCAATTTGCTGGAGGGCGAAGCCGAGGGCAATCTTTGCATTCTCAATAGCTGGCCCGGCCAAATGCGCAGCGTCTATGGCGACCATCAGCGGTTCGTCGACACCTATTTCAAGACCTATCCCGGCAAATATTTCGCAGGCGACGGCTGCCGGCGGGACGAGGACGGCTATTATTGGATCACGGGCCGCGTCGACGATGTCATCAATGTTTCCGGCCATCGAATGGGCACGGCAGAGGTCGAATCCGCGCTGGTCGAACATACCAGCGTCGCGGAATCCGCGGTTGTTGGCTATCCGCACGACATAAAAGGCCAGGGCATATACGCCTATGTCACCCTTAATCTGGGAATAGAGCCGACGGAAGACCTCCGCAAGGAACTCGTGCAATGGGTTCGCAAGGAGATCGGGCCGATTGCCTCGCCTGATTTAATTCAATGGGCGCCCGGTCTTCCAAAGACTAGGTCCGGTAAAATCATGCGCCGCATCTTGCGGAAAATCGCTGAAGACGACTTCGGTAATCTGGGGGATACCTCGACCCTGGCGGAACCAGCGGTCGTCGAGGACCTAATCGAAAATCGCATGAACAGGTAAAGCTCGGGACCTCACTTCAACGTTCGGAAAAATGGACAACGTTTGGTTAAATTACGTTAACGTTTTCCAAAGGAATTTGTGATTCTCTGACACTCTCGAAACTAAATTCAACGGAATCCTGGTAAGAACTTAACGGATTTCGTGAATTTAGCCGGATTTAGAGAGCAATAGAGAGTTGCATTCATGGAAGAACAGGGTATCCGGATCGGTCATGTCGCGTCTGTGTCGGGCGCATTAGTCTCGGGAATCATCGAAGAAGAGCGATCCAGCGCCGCGGTACAATTCGGTGCGCTCGTCAGGGTTCCCGCCACCGGCGCTGAAGTCTTTGGCCTGATCAATAATCTGCGCACCGACACAGGGTCCGACGGGCGCGAACGGCGTTTGTTTGACATCGAGCTGCTTGGAGAAACTGTAAAGGAGAGCCGATTCGAGCGTGGTGTATCAATCTACCCGACGCTTGGCGCCCCTGTCTTTGTCGCCCTCTCGGACGATCTCGCGAAAGTTTACGCCCGTCCGGAAGAAGAAACCGTTCGGTTCGGTACTATTCATCAGGATCGCGCTTTGCCGGCGTTCGCGATGACCGACCGGTTACTAAGCCACCATTTCGCCATATTGGGGACGACGGGATCGGGCAAATCCTGTGCCGCCGCACTAATCTTACATGCAATTTTGAAGGATCATCAGAACGGTCATGTTATTTTCCTCGATCCGCACAATGAATATGCGCAAAGTTTCGGCGACTCCGCTGAATTGGTCGATCTGACAAACCTGCGCCTGCCCTATTGGCTGCTGAATTTCGAAGAAGCCGTCGAGGTTCTGGTCAGTCGCGAGGGCCAATATCGTGACGGCGAAATCGCCATTCTTAAATCGGCGATCCTCGAAGCGAAGCGCATTTATGCGAGCAAATCCAGCACCGTTGAACACATAACGGTGGATACGCCGGTTCCCTTTCACCTTGGAACTCTCGTTCGTTGCATCGAAGATCAAATGTCCAAACTTGATCGACCGGACAACACGACCCCCTATCTTCGCCTACAGTCCCGCATCGAGACACTTAAGGATGACGCCCGGTTTTCGTTCATGTTTTCGGGCCTCGACGTTCGGGACAATATGAGCCAAATCCTGTCCCGCCTTATGCGCGTGCCGGTGAACGGCAAACCGATGACGATCATCGATTTATCCGGCGTACCGTCGGAAATCGTCGACGTCGTCGTCTCGATGTTGTGCCGCACGGTATTCGATTTCGCGCTTTGGAATACCAGCCGACCGTCCCTGCCCGTATTGCTCGTCTGCGAGGAAGCGCACCGTTATATCAGTGCCGACGATACAAGCTTTGGACCGACCAAACAGGTCATGGCGCGAATCGCAAAAGAAGGCCGCAAATATGGTGTCTCCCTGTGCCTTGTCAGCCAGCGGCCATCGGAGCTTTCACTTGGCATCCTATCCCAATGCAACACGCTTTTCGTGCTTCGCATGAGCAACGGACCCGATCAGGATTTTGTTCGCGACGCGGTTCCCGAAAGTGGCTTGGGCCTCCTGAACTCATTGCCGGCATTGCGGATGCAGGAAGCGATCGTCGTCGGTGAAGGTGTCACGGTGCCGATGCGTATCCGTTTCGACGACCTCGACCCGGAACACCAGCCAAGAAGCGGGGCGGTATCTTTCGCGCGAGCCTGGCGCAAGGATATCAGCGAAGACGGTTTCGTCGCCGAAACGATCAAACGATGGCGCCATCAGGCTCGCTAATCCTCATCACCGAGATAACTTACATGCGCGGCGACAATGCGCCATCCTTCCGGCATGCGAACTAACGACTGGCTTTGCCGGCCATGCTTTCCATCGCGGGAAAACTCACGGCATGTCGTTGCATAATCACGGCCGAACGTCGTGATTACGGTGCGACCAATTTTCCGGGCCGTGCCCGTTGACGGGCGGCTTTGCCGAAAACTAGAAATCGCGGCATGGCCATAATAGTGTTCGCGCGTAAAGGCGTAACGCACTGTGCGTTCACTGTTCCAAAAGAGCTCATCCAATATATCCGCATCATTCGCTTGCAACGCGGTTTCATACCGTTCGAAGACGCGCGTGACCTCGGCAATGACTTCAGGAATGTTTACTTCATGCATTTTCTTCTCCTGTGCTACGCCCCCGCATTGACAAGCAATTCGGCAAAACAGTAAATCGGGAACATATGTTTTCCTCTCAAATCGACCCTAAGTGCGCAAATTGAGCGCCATAGAACATGAAAACCCCGTTGCCGGGCGTGGACCGTTATTCGTAATTGCAGGCTCGCATGGCTCGCTACATTGGGCCGTTCAAACCTTCTATCTGTTGCTCCCCTTCATCAAGGAGGAATTAGGGCTCGATTACACCCAGACGGGATTCCTCGTCACGATCGTTCACCTGAGCTCCTTTGCGGCCAATATACCAAGTGGCGTCGTGGTCGATGTGACCGGGCGGCGCACCGCGTGCCAGTTATTTTCCCTGGTCGTGTGTGCCATCGGCTTGGCTGGGCTGGGCTGGG
>JAJFJC010000044.1 GCA_021774385.1 Alphaproteobacteria bacterium | reverse complement strand
CACATTTGCCGACACCCTTAGAACCTATGGAAAACCTGTCGACGAAGCTTGCTGGCGGGCGTCTTTTCGTGAAGCGCGACGATTGTACCGGAGTCGCTTTGGGTGGCAATAAGGCGCGGCAGGCGGAGTTTTATTTTTGCGCAGCCTCCACCTGGGAGGCCGAGACAGTCATCACGTCTGGAGCCTTTCAATCGAACCACGTCCGCATGACATGCGCCTATGCGCGCAGATTGGGGATGAAGTGCGAAGTCCAGCTTGAGCACCGGGTCGCGGATAAGGGCGACATCTATCTGAATTCTGGCAATGTGTTGCTGGACCGTTTGCTTGGTGCGCGCATTCACGAATATTCCGATGGTGAAGATGAGCAAGGCGCTGACGACAATCTAGCGCGTATAGCCGCCCGTGTTGAAGCCGAGGGCGGCAAGCCATTCGTCATACCGCTTGGCGCCGATCATCCGCCGGTCGGGGCCTTAGGCTATGTCGAGGCAGCGGACGAGTTGCTCAACCAGGCTGTGGCGATGGGAATCGATATCGATGCGGTCGTTCTGCCGTCCGGCAGTGCGTCGACGCATGCGGGCATGCTCGTCGGTCTTCGGGCGCTTGGCAGCAAAGCGCGCGTGCTCGGTGTCTGCGTTCGGCGGGATGCGGCCGCACAGACCGAACGGGTATTGGCGCGGTCAAACGCAACGGCTGTGCTGGCCGGCCTCCCGGTTTCGATACGTACCGATGATGTGCACGTTACCGATGCCTTTCTGGGAAGCGGTTATGGCCAACTATCGCCCGACGCGATGGAAGCGATGACGTTCGCCGCGGAATGTGAAGGCCTGATTCTCGACCCGGTTTATACCGCCAAGGCAATGGCCGGCCTGATCAGTGCGATTAGAGACGAATCAATCAAGTCGAGCGAAACCGCCGTATTCCTGCACACCGGTGGGACGCCAGCGTTGTTTGCTTACGATGAGTTTCTTTAAAGATTCAGTCTAGTTGTCAGGCCGATGCTCGAAGGCACCGATATCGGCGCCCGAACCTTGGGGCCGAGGCGCGCCGCCATAGTCTCTCGACACTTCATTTTGGGTTTTTACGGCTTGGTCTATCAGGGCTGATGCGCCTGCATTAAGTCGAAAGTTCCGATCCGATGGATTTTTAAAAAATCTAAGCATCATGCCGGATTGAAGGAAATAATTTCCCTTTAACGCGCCTCGGTAATCGCCTGTGATTAGAATTGGCCCGTCTAATATGTTGTTCAAAATATCGATGTGGTTTTGACCACCAGTTTGAAATTTGTCCTGTGCGATTCGAATGGCTTCGCCGTTGGAGAAAAGAGTGTTGTGAACAATTTCGCCGCCGGCCGTGTTGACGATGAAGATTCCGGTTTCAGTCGAGTCATGAATTAAATTATTGCGAACGACACCTCCTAAATGCGCAGGGCGCGCTGGTCCGTCTCCACCAAATGCAATGCCGATATGACAGCGTGCTATCCGGTTTCGCTCGATAACGGTACTTCGGCTATTACTTTTCATTTGAATGCAACTGCCCCGGTCATGGTGAGAATAGGACTCGGATGTCGGTTCGCGAATATCGTGGATATAGTTTCCTGCAATTAAAAAATCATCACAAAGGTTGCAGTCTATACCTTGGAAATTACCGCCGGGTGGGTGCTCGGTATGAAAGATTTCGTTGTTGGTGATGGAAATTCGGTAGGGCCGACTATGGCCGCCTGTGCCTTTTAATTCGGCATGGCTATTCATCGGCCTGTGAGCGTGATTGTCATGAACTCTATTGCCGTCAACGACGATGTCGTGTGCGCCATTTTCAAAAAAGACGCCGTGATAACCGCCGCCGGTGATGTCAAGCGTCTCAAGACGAATGTATGATGACGCGTTGAATTTGATTGTAATATCGGTGCCGCCGCCATCGATCACTACGGTTTTTGGGCCGTCGCGCGCTATAACAATCACGGGTGAAGATTTTGTTCCGGAATTCTTGGCGGTGAATCGGAGCTTCGCACGGTACCGGCCGGGTGAAATGATGATGTGGTCGCCTGGCTCGGCCATATGGACTGCGCGATCCAACTGTTCCGCATTTGATACGGTCACGCGACGCGAGGCGTCTTCCGCCAATCCTGAACTGCTGAGAAGTACCGCGAAGAACGTCGCGGCCAGAGGAACAATCTCGCGCCTTAATTTCCTAGAAATGGATAACCTCGGCGGCGTCGTCGTAGACTTGCTGCAAGCGGCCATGAGAAATGGCCGCTGCCTGCACCGCGGATACCAGATGCTTCCAGCGTAGCGACGGGCGGGTCGCGTGGAATTCCTCATAGGTAGCCTGATTGTGCTTGTAGGCGTGCATCTCGGTGAAACTATCTCGGCAGGCGATCTTGGCCAGCATGTCGATCAGCGGTGCCGGATCGTAGTTGCTGTCGGCATATTGCTGCGCCAGCACGGCGGCGTGCTTGACCTCGTCGCTGGCGACCCAGGTCGCGATGGGAGTCATCGGCCGGCGCTCGCCGATCGGTAGACTGTCGATCAACCCATTCATCTCGGCCAGCAATTGTTCCTGGCTGCGGCCAGGCAGGGCCGAGACCTTTTCCGGTTCCGGCTGCAACACCGGCGCCAGCTTGTACTGCGCCGACTTCACTTCCGGTCCGGTGTTCCAGGTGAACAATGCGCGCAGCTTGGTCTGCATTGCGATCTCCGGCTGGCTCAGCAGGTAACGCCGGATATTGATTCCCGTATTGATGTGCACATCCATCGGATTGCCGGTCTGCGAGCGCAGGAAGAGGCCCGAGCCGCCGACCGACAGGCCTTCCACCGTGCCTTCCAGTGACAACCCGTCAGCCAACGCCTTGGCGAGGATAGGCGGGCTGTCGTCGAAGGTATCCAGTTGGGCGATGGTGTCGGCGAGTGCGGTGACCGCCTCGGTCTCGCTCTCGTCGGTCTTGTAACGCAGTACGCGCGAGAGAAGACCATGTTCCTCAATCAACTCGTCGATCGTCAGCATCACCCTGGCCGCCGGTGGCCGCGTGACATAGCGCACGGCCGGGCGAATCAAATACTTGGCGTAGTCCCAGCCGAAATATTCCAGCGCGCGCCAGGTGAAGGTCGGATAGAGCAGATAGTGATCGTCGGCCATATTCTTCGGCACGGCGACCTGCAGCAGCCGATCCAGCACCTGCATCGGCGATTCCTTCTGCAGGAAGAACAGGTAGTAGCTGTCCATTGCGTGGTACGCGCCACGGTCCAGATAGTACTGCATTTCCTCGACCGTTGCTTCGACATCGTCGTTCGCGGAGGCTGGCTCCGTCTCGGCCAGGATATACGGACCCATGGAGTGGTGATGAATGTGCTTGTTGGCGAGCGCAACGTTCTGCACTACCGGTATCATCGCGAACTCGCCGGTCAGCCGTTCGGAGATGTTGTGCACCGCGTGCAAGCCGGCGACAGGGTGCAGCGGACCGCCATGATGGCCTGGTGGCAGATCGCTGGAGCGAATGACGGCCAAAGCACCAGCCAATAGCATCTCTTTCACCGAAGTGCCTGACTGTAGTTTCTTGTAAGTCTCCGCAACGATTCGTTCAGGCGTCGTTTCCTCGACGAACTGGACTAGCGGCTCAATATGGTCAGGATAGATGACGGGCTTATACATGGGCCTTCCTCTCCTCGGGCAAACGCGAGAAGCGGCGGGAACGCCCCATGCCTGGCGGATATACTTGTCCCTACGCCAGCATGGTCCACGCCGCGCTAAGCCGTAATGCTCAACTCTGTCACCGCATTTGTCAAATTTACCGCGATTTTGGGCGGCGCAAACACTCAGCTCGTCGAGACATAGGCTGACAGTCCACGCACATTTTCGTCGATATTAAGGCGGTGATAGACGGGTGGGAAAGCGCGCTGGCGGCAGTCCATGCGTTCGCATGTGCGGCATTGAACACCGGCGGGTATGCCACGGTCGGGGTTGTCCAGGTCGATGCCGTCGGCATAAACCAGTTCGCGCGCATGGGAAATCCCGCAACCCAGACCGATCGACAAGAAGCTCTGTGGCGCACCATAACCACCTGTTCTCGTGTGAATGGTGCGTGCGATACAGAAATACTTTTCCCGATCCGGCATAACCGAAACCTGAGCATTGATGACACCGGGCGACAGGAAGGCGGCATAGACGTTCCAGCGTGGGCAGGCGCCGCCATAACGCGGTATGCGCAACCCTGAAAGCGAGAAACGTTTCGACACGTTGCCGGCGATATCGACGCGCAACATATGGAAGGGAATACCTTTGCTGCCGGGGCGTGGTAGTGTCGTGAGGCGTTGGCAAATCTGTTCGAAGCCGACGCCGAAATGATGCTGCAACAACTCAATGTCGTAGCGTAGTGCCTTCGCGCTTTCGAGAAACGGTGCGTAAGGCATAATCAACGCGGCGGCGAAATAGTTTGCCAGCGCCACCTTCCCCAGTGATCGGGCCTCGCCTGTTTTTAGGCCGCCTTCGTTCAGAAGCATGTCGAAGACGGGACTAATGGCCAATAAACCAATCTGATGCGCCAATTGGAACACGCGGCTGTGCCGCGCCAGCATCTCGGATATTTCGAGAGTCCGGCTTGTCCTATCATAGCGCCGCGCGGTTTCGGCGCCTGGCGCTGGCGGTAGTACGGCAACACGGACACCAAACGCGGTTTTCACATAATCCGACATGGCGTTGAATGGGTCGCGCGTTTCAAGGCCCGCCTCGCGGCGGACACGTTCCGCTTCGGCTTCGATATCAGGAAAGTAATTCGAATTGTTCTGAATGAAGTCGGATACCTGTTCGGCCGGTAACTGGCTTTCGAAATCGAGCAGTGCGCCGGCCTCGTCCGAGACCTGTTCCGTCAGCGTAAGAACGTCCATTTGTGTCTTGCGATAGGCATCGTATAGCGCAACAACGGCTTTCGATGCGACAGGCGTCGCCGAAACAAGCTCGCGGACATCGGTTGTCGTGAGGTCCATTTCCTCGAACAAATTATCGCCAAACACTTCCATCAGGTCCGCGACGAGC
>JAJFJC010000430.1 GCA_021774385.1 Alphaproteobacteria bacterium | reverse complement strand
GAGCAGTATAGGGGCGATCCAAAAGACCCCGAACCGACGCAGCCGGGAATCTTCACAGGTAGAAAAGGCGAGTACGTCATCTACGGAAAATAAGTCAAAAAACAATCAAGCCGGCTTCGGGAAACCGAAGCCGGCTTTTTTTGTTCAAACATACGGGATTAAATCCAATTCAGGTCAAATATTGGGGTCAAGTTCAAATTAATGCACCGATTCCTCAACTAATTTGCTATAGCCGTAGAACAATATGCATTCTTGAATAATACAAATTACGGTGCCATGAACCGGTCTGAGCGACGACGTCAGAAAAAATTTAAACGTGATAGCATCCAGCATGCCGCCTCACGCAAATCACCCATTTCTTTCCAAAATGCGATCGAATACTGGAACGCCGGCAAAAGCCAACAAACGTTTGATACATGCGCGGAACTTCTCCGTTCTCAACCCGACCATGTTGAAGCGCTAAATTTAACCGGTGTCGTACTCGCCGATGCGGGGCGCAACGATGAGGCTGTGCTATATTTCAATAAAGCCATCAAGCTTACCCCCAAGAATGCCAGTTTTCTCTTTAATTTAGCGGATGCGCAACACGCTCTGGGTAGCTTATCGCCAGCTGAAAAGTCATATAATTCCGTCTTGGAAATAGACCCGCGACACAGCCGCGCCTTGGCTGGCTTGGGACGAATTAGTGAACAGCAAGGCAAGCCAGACGCGGCAATTGGCTACTACCGTACCGCTCTGGAAGTCGCCCCGCCGGGAATGGAGGCCTTATGCGGCATAGCACGCACCTTGGGTCAACAAGGCCGGAACGAAGAAGCAGTTGGATATATTCGTCGCGCCATTAAGGCGGCGCCGAAACTTGCCGACGCGCAAGACCAGATATTCGATGCACTCCGTGCCGGCACGGCAAAGCAAATCCCGGCATGGCATTTTTCCATGCTTGCCGATGAAGAACGAAACCTTGCCTACCAGAAAGCGATTAGAAAACTCGTGGACCAGACTTCGAACGTCTTGGAAATTGGCACCGGCTCCGGGCTTCTCGCGCTCATGGCGGCGGAAGCAGGCGCTGCCCATGTCACGGCCTGTGAAATGGCCGCTTCCGTCGCCGAAGCCGCGGCGCACGTTGTCGCAAAAAACGGTTATAGTGATGTCGTCGATGTGGTCGCGAAACCTTCCACCGCGTTGCGTATCGGAATTGACTTGCCCGAACGCGCGAATGTCCTTATTTCGGAAATCCTTGATTCAGGCCTTACCGGGGAAGGTGTGGTAAAATTCGTACGCCATGCGAAACGAAGCCTCCTAACAAAGAATGCGCGCATATTACCTGCGCGCGCCGATGTAATTGCCGTACTGCTGACACTCCCGCGTTTACGGCCGGTAAACCCGTTAACGACAATTTGCGGTTTCGATCTGTCACCGTTCGGACGGTTCCAAAATTTGTATGACTATCAAAGCATTGATTTAAAACGAGAACCAAATAATCGCCTAAGTGCTGAGTTCGATGTAGAAACGTTTGATTTCAACGACCTTCCGGAAGAATCGTCGATCGAAAACCCACACCAAAAAACATTCGAAGTCGAAGCCACCTCGGATGGCACCCTTCACGCCATTGCCTACTGGTTTGATCTTCATCTCGACGATGAAATTGCGGTATCAAGCGGTCCCGAAGGTGACGTCGTCCATTGGGGACAAGCCGTTCAGTTTTTCGAAGATGACCTCGAACTCCGAAAAGGCGACATCGTTCGACTAAACATGCATTTCGATGAAATCAAAATCCGTTGGAGTTTAGACGAAATCATCTCTCGTTAACCTCCCGATCACGCTGCAAGGTACAAAAAAATTATGGAACCAATCCATATCGTTGGTGGCGGACTGGCTGGGTCCGAAGCAGCCTGGCAAATCGCTGGCACCGGACATCCCGTCATATTGCATGAAATGAGGCCGGTCCGGGAGACCGACGTCCATGTCGGCGGTGGGTTGGCGGAGTTGGTTTGCTCCAACTCCTTCCGCTCCGATAACGCGGAGCAAAACGCCGTTGGCCTTTTACACGAAGAAATGCGGCGTTGCGGCTCTTTAATAATGGCCGCGGGCGACGCCAATCGTGTCCCCGCCGGCGGCGCAATGGCCGTCGACCGAGTCGGGTTTTCCGATGCCGTTACAGCGCGCCTAACCGACCATCCGATGGTTACCATTCAGCGCGAAGAAATTTCGGAACCAATTTCTCAATCCTGGCAATCGGTAATCATCGCGACGGGCCCCCTCACCTCACCCGCCTTGAGTACCGCAATTCTGAAATTCACCGGTGAAGATTCGCTGGCGTTCTTCGACGCCATAGCACCGGTTATCTATAAGGAAACAATCGACTTTTCAAAATCCTGGTTTCAATCCCGTTACGACAAGGGTGATGGCGCGGACTACATAAATTGCCCGCTGGACGAAACGCAATATGACAGCTTCATTGATGCGTTGAGAGGCGGCGATGCCATGCCTTTCCATGACTGGGAAAAAGACACCCCCTATTTCGAAGGTTGCCTGCCGATAGAAGTCATGGCGGAGCGCGGTGTCGAAACGCTTCGTTTCGGCCCGATGAAACCCGTTGGCCTGACCAACTCACATACCGGGGGCAAGGCCCATGCCGTTGTTCAATTGCGCCAAGATAATGCCTTGGGAACGCTCTACAACATGGTCGGCTTCCAAACCAAACTGAAACATAGTGAGCAGACGCGAATTTTTCGCGCGATTCCCGGCCTTGAAAAAGCCGAGTTCGCGAGGCTTGGTGGCATCCATAGGAATACGTTTATCAACAGCCCCCGTTTGCTGGATAAGTCATTAAGGCTAAAATCCGAACCGAAGATACGCTTTGCTGGCCAAATCACCGGGGTCGAAGGATATGTCGAATCGGCGGCTTGCGGATTACTGGCGGGGCGGTTTTCCATCTTGGAACGGCAAGGCAAAACCCTGATGCCACCACCACCGACAACCGCATTGGGGGCGCTGTTGAATCACATTGTCGGCGGCGCCGAAGCAGACATTTTTCAACCGATGAACGTCAATTACGGCCTTTTCCCACCCCTGGAAACACCGGTCAAAGGAGGCCGACGAGGCCGGCAGGAGCGTCGCTTAGCGTACTCGCGAAGAGCCCTCACGGCGTTAGAGGGTTGGCTGAGCTAATCACACCGAATGGATTAGGCTCGACGCCCTAATATCGCGCCATCCACTTTCGGAACAACAAGCGCCATGCGATCATCGAAGGTGCCCGCCCTCCCCGCGGATCGAAGGGATTAAACCTCAATTTTGTCAGACGGTGACGATAGATCTCCGTGAGGCTCGCCTGCAGCAGGACAGGAACCGCCCGGCGCCCGACCAAACGCACAACCGGACCTGCCATTTTAAGGTGCGCCGAGACAAGGTCAGAGATTTCCGCAACCGCCCGGTTTAGATTTTCGCTTGGCCGAATCTCATAAAGATCGCGCTCACGGACTTGATGCCTGCGGAGCAGTTCAATCGGCAAGTATATTCGCCGCGCGCGCAAATGAAACGGCAATGCCCGAATGAGGCCCATTAGAGACCAAGCGATACCAAGATGCCGTGCGATCCGTTCCATTTCTGGCGATCTATCGCCCAAAACCTCAAAAGTAAGTGCCACCAATGGCGCCGTCGTCTCTTCCGCATAGTGCAACATGGAATCCATCGTGTCCGGCGGGTCGTCATCCATATCAGATTCACGTGCGTCGATTAGCCGATCAAAATAGGTCCTGGATAGGTCAAACTCATCGATAGCCGCCGCGAGAGGCACACCAACACCATGGTCCAGGCCTTCACCCGCATAAATCGCCGCCACACCATCGCGCCACCATTGCAGCCGAATTTCGCCCAGCGGCCGTTCCGAAACCAATTCCCGGGTGCGTGCTATTTCAATGTTAAAGGCAAACAACGCGATGAGAGCTTCACGCAACGGTGCCGGCGCGAACATCGCCAAAACATAACGATCCGGATCGTTGCTCCGAACGGATTCGATACAATAGCGGGGCCGATCTCTTTTCGTCACGGTTTTCCGTCCGTTACCCATCATAGACGGCACTCAAGAAACTCTTGTCGGCACGTTGTTTGATATCACCCTGTACTTTACTTGCTACGTTGCGCATAATTATACGGAGTAGCTACAACAACTTGTGGCCGTAATACAGTTAGGCACTATAGAGGGTGGGAATGACATGGGCGCAATTCTTGAAAATCTAACTCGTACGATTATAGCGGGGGTCGTCCTCGCGGTACTTCTTTTCTTAATGTACACGGGCTATGGCGATATCGAAGCCGCCACGTTCGGAAAATTTCTATGGCGTTTGGCGCATGTCTTGAGTGGCGTCATGTGGATTGGCATTCTTTGGTATTTCAATTTCGTGCAAATCCCGAACATGGGCAAAATACCCGATGAACAAAAACCGGCAATCGGCAAGGTTATCGCACCGGCCGCACTGTTCTGGTTCCGTTGGGGCGCGATGCTCACCATCATTACTGGCCTCGGCCTCGCGGCGGCGAACGGCTATATCGTCGAAGCGATTTCGCTTGGCTTGGCCGGCACCGAACCGACGGCGGGTCATCGTATGATCGGCATAGGCATGTGGCTTGGTGTGATAATGTGGTTCAACGTCTGGTTCATAATTTGGCCGAACCAGAAACGTGCGCTGGGCATTGTCGACGCTGATGCGGATTCCAAAGCACAATCAGCACGGACCGCGATGCTGTTCTCACGAACGAACACCATGCTGTCGCTTCCAATGCTGTTTGCCATGGTATCGGCGCAGAACTTGTACGCTCTTTCGTAATAGAGTTAGCAATGAATGGGAACGGGGCCGAAAGGCCCCGTTTTTTTTGCGCGGAATTCATTCAGGTAAGGGCAATCAACGCCGCGGCCACACGGCGGTCTTCCGCCATCATTATGTTGTAGGTCCGGCAAGCTGCCCCAGTATCCATTGCATCAACTATGATACCAGCATCGCGTAGCGTGGTCCGCAAGGCCGAGGGAACCAAAACATTCCGATCCCCCACACCTAGGAGAAGGACC
>JAJFJC010000429.1 GCA_021774385.1 Alphaproteobacteria bacterium | reverse complement strand
GGCAGGTGCCCTTGATGGACGCCGATTCCGGGATCACGTTCATATTGGTGCCGGCATGAAACTGGGTCACGCTGACGACGACGGCGTCGATGGGGTTAACCGTTCGGCTGGCGATTCGCTGTAGCGCCTGAACAACCTCGGCGCCGGTCACGATAGGGTCGGCGCCATGGTGCGGGTGTGCCGCATGCGAACCTTTGCCGGTGATCGTGATATCGAACATGTCTGCTGACGCCATGGCGGATCCGTGGGTCACACCGAACTTTCCGAGCGGCAGTCCGGGCTGATTATGCATGCCATAGACGGCTTCCACGGGGAAGAGATCGAACAAGCCGTCCTCGACCATGACACGGCCGCCGGCGACATTTTCTTCCGCGGGCTGAAAGATGAACTGGACCGTCCCATTAAACCGTCGCGTTTCGGAAAGGTAGCGCGCCGCGCCGAGCAACATGGCCGTGTGTCCGTCATGGCCGCACGCATGCATTTTTCCAGGATTGGTGGAGACATGTTCGAATTCGTTTTCCTCGAGAATATCGAGCGCGTCCATATCGGCGCGCAATCCGATTGCTCGATTCGACTCGCCGACTTTCAGCGTGCCCACGACGCCGGTTTTCGCCAATCCCCGATGAATGGGAATGCCAAAGGATTCCAGCTTCTCGGCAACGATGTCGGCGGTCCGGAATTCCTCGAATGCCGTTTCCGGATGGGCATGGATATCACGGCGCCACGCACCGATTTCATTCTGAAACGCTGCAATTTCTTCCTTCACGGCCATCGTGCGATCTCCCTGTCATATTGTCTTTTGTACCGGTTTCAATAATCAACAATTGGGTCGTATGCGGACCAAACCCCAACCATACACCGAATCTCGTCCCGGTGCGCCGAGATCCTTGGTGAAGGGTTGGAGCAATTTTCGGAGCGACCCAGAATCGGGCTTTTTGCCACCGCCTAGATGTAAAGCGACAGCCGCCGTGATGTAGGGTGCGGCAAATGACGTGCCACTCTGCAGCCCTCCGCCCTTCTTACGCGCCGTCCAAAGGCGGACGCCGGGCGCGGAGAAGTCGATATAGTCACCTCGGTTGGCGAATCCATAGATAGTCAGTTTTTCATCGACCGCGGTAACGGCAAGCACCATCGGGTGCGCTGCCGGGAATGCGGGGGGCGCCTTGGGACCGCCATTACCGGCGGCGGCAACAAGTGCCAGGCCACGTTTGCTTGCCCGTTCCAAAATTTTTGTGAGAACGCGGTTCGACGATCCCGCCAGGCTAAAATTAACAACTTGCACATTCTTCTGCGCGAGCCAGTCAAGTGCCTTCATCATGGAGGATAGGTTAGCCCGCAGCCCGCCATCCTTCCGGGCCGAAAATATGTTGGCCGCGTAAAGGGATGCTCCGGGCAGAAGACCTTTCCAGTCTCCACTGCCGGCCTTGCCAATTAGAATGCCCGCAACCGCGGTGCCGTGATCGGAGATGCCTGGTTTTTTTCCCTTCGGAACGAAGGACCGACGGGCGACGCGTTGTCCTTTGATAGCCGGATGTCCGACATCCACGAGCGTGTCGATCATTCCAATTTTAAGTCCGCTGCCACAAGACGACGGAACCTCTCCCCATCCCATTACATTGCGGCCGTAGTCGCCCTGCTGCCCCTTGTTCACCTTGAATCGTTGGTTCACGCCGACGACAAGAGAAGGGTAGGTTGCATTTAACGCACGGACCGCCGCGCCGGCATCAACGCCGGGTGGTGTGCGTATTCGCAAAATGGAAAATCCAAGAGTTTCCAGTCTTGTTCGCTCGATGACGGTATAACCATCCGCCCGTATGGCCCGCTCGAACCCCGTTGGCGGGTCAATCACGATGACTTCGCCGGGCTCCGCGAGCGCTTCTTCCGGTGCGGGTGCAGTCTTCCCGCGCTCTTCTGTCGAACCAGGGTTCTTTCTTTTCTCTGGCGCTTTCGATTTGTCTTTCTTGGATTCCTTTTCGATGACGCCGATGACTTCGCCCTTGTCATTGTACTTCAAGATGCGTGTACTCGACTGCGCCATTGCCTGAGTTGCACTGGTGGCAAAGGCCAAAACGACAAGAAGACAGATTACAATACGTGAAAATCCTAATGTCATGCCGTTGATACTTTGCCCAGCATGTCCAACCATTCCTCTTCGCTCAGGATTGTCAGGCCCAATTCAGCCGCCTTTTTGGCTTTCGATCCCGCACCGGGGCCGGCGACGACGTAATCGGTCTTCTTCGAAACCGATCCTGATACTTTCGCTCCTAATGTCTCCGCGCGCGCTTTCGCTTCCCCCCGGGTCATTTTCTCCAATGTCCCCGTGAAAACAACCGTGCGGCCGGCGATCGGCGAATCGCTCTCCTCTTGAATAAAGGGCTCGATTTCGAGTATTTCCGAAAGATCTTCCAGCACGGTGCGATTGTGGCTTTCCGAAAAAAAAGCAATGAGATCCGTGGCAACCGAGGGTCCAATTCCGTCGATTGCGATCAATGTCGCATAGGCTTCCGATTCTGGGTCCGTAGATTCAGATATCGCCAATGCGAGCCCTTCGTAGGTGCCATAATGTCGGGCTAGAAGCCTAGCGTTCGATTGTCCGACCTGTCGTACGCCAAGTGCGTATATGAACCGGTCGAGCGGCACGGCGCGGCGTGCCTCGATTGCACCGAGCAAGTTATCGAGGGACTGTTGTCCCCAGCCTTCTCGCTTGGCGATGTCGTCGGCATGGTTTGCGAGACGAAAGATATCCGCCGGTGTTTCGATTAGCCCGTCATTCCGAAAGGCTTCGATATGCTTGCCGCCAAACCCTTCAATGTCGAAAGCATTCCGGCTTACGAAATGTTTCAGCCGCTCAAGGGATTGTGCCGGACAGATCAGTCCGCCCGTGCAGCGGCGCACGACTTCGCCATCTTCCTGCAAGACCAGGCTGCCGCATTCCGGACAATGCGTTGGAAACTGGAACGGTACCGAATCCTCGAGGCGTTTTTCGCTAATAGCACGCACCACCTGCGGGATCACGTCGCCGGCCCGTTGAATGACGACCGTGTCGCCGACACGGACATCCTTGCGTTCAATTTCGTCGGCGTTGTGTAGGGTCGCCCGGCTTACAACGACGCCGCCGACGGTGATTGGCTCCAGTTCCGCCACTGGTGTCAGTGCGCCCGTACGACCAACCTGGATTGAAATACCGTGTAGAACGGTTTCCGCCTGTTCGGCGGCGAATTTGTGCGCGATTGCCCATCGGGGCGCGCGGCTCACCATGCCGAGCCGAGCCTGCCAATCGAGGCGATTGATCTTATACACAATGCCGTCGATGTCATAAGGCAAGGTCGAGCGGCCGGCCGCTATCTCTCGATAAAGTGCTAACGCTTCCGCGCTGTTCGCACAAAGTCGGGATAAGGGGTTCACGGAAAAACCCCAACGGTCCAGTAGGGAGAGGAACTCCCAATGGGTGTCTCCGGTTACCGCACTGGATTCCCCAATCGAATAGGCAAAGAAATGCAGCGGACGCGTGGCGGTTATCGAGGCATCCAATTGCCGTAAACTGCCAGCGGCGGCGTTTCTCGGATTGGCGAATTCTTTGTTGCCGGCGGATTTCTGCCGTTCGTTTAGGGTAAAGAAATCATCGCGGCTCATATAGACTTCGCCGCGGACCTCGAATGTCGTTGGGGCTTCTGGTGGCAGTGTTTCGGGAATATCTGAAATTGTCCGCAAGTTCGCGGAGATATCTTCACCGGTAGCGCCATCACCACGGGTCGCGCCAAGCGTGAACACGCCATTTTCGTACCGCAGGGATGCGGACAAACCGTCAATCTTGGGTTCGGCGACGATCTCTACGGTGTCGGATTCGTCCAAACCCAAAAATCGCCGAATTCGGGCACCGAACTCGGTAACGTCGTCGTCGTCGAAGGCATTCGATAGGGAAAGCATGGGACGGGCGTGGGCGACTTTGGAGAAACCGGAGGAAGGCGCCGACCCTACCTTTCCGCTTGGACTATCCTGTCGAACCAGATCGGGAAACCGGTCTTCTATCGCGGCGTATCTCTGGCGCAATGCGTCGTAATCGGCATCGCTGATTTCCGGTTCGTCCTGTTGATGATAAAGCTGATCATGACGGGCGATTTCCGCGGCCAAGGCGGCAAGTGCCTGCACGGCCTCGTCTTCGGTCAGTGAATCGACATCTTTGACCTCGATGGTCATGCCGCCGTCCCTTCAATAAGTCTACCCGCCGCCGCGCGCGCCTCTTCGGTAATTGCGGCACCAGAAAGCATGCGGGCAACTTCCTCAAGCCGGTCATCGCCCCCTAAACGTTGGACGTCCGTCACGACACGACCACCGGATCCGGCCTTCTTTACCAGGAAATGATCGGACCCGCGCGCCGCAACCTGGGGCGAATGCGTTACCACGAGCAGCTGGGTACGGTCGGCCAATCGCCACAATCGTTCGCCCACCGCGTGCGCGGTTGCGCCGCCGACACCACTATCGACTTCATCGAATATGAGGGACGGTTGATCGCCCGCCGACGTCAGGACAAGCTTCAACGCGAGCATGAAACGCGACAGCTCGCCACCAGAAGCGATTCGGCCTATGGGCCCAACAGGTTCGCCCGGGTTGGTCGCGACCATGAAACGCGCGGCGTTGATGCCGGACTCACCCCAATCATCCTCCGCTTTGACGCCTAATTCGGTCGTGAAGGTTGCTTTTTCAAGTTTCAGGGGCGCCAGCTCCAAATTGACGGCCTTGTCCAAGGCCTTCGACGCCTTGGTGCGCGCTTTGCTAAGTGTTTCAGCGTGACGAAGATAGCGGGTTCTCGCTTTCTGAACGGCGGCTTCCAGTTTTGCGACGGCATCGGACTGGTCGTCGATGAGTGCGAGGCGATCGTGAAAGCTTTGTCGTAACTCGGGCAATTTATCAACATCGACACGGTGTTTGCGTGCAAGTTCCCGCAGCGCGAACAGGCGTTCCTCGACATTATTCAGGCGCAAATCGTCGATTTCGATGACCTGTGCGGCTTCCGACAAGGTCTCCGTTGCCGCTTCAACTTCCGCAACCGCGCGGTCAAGCGCCGCGATTGCCGGATCAAGCCGGCCCGCCGACGCCTCCGAAACTCGTTCAAGCTTGCGCAAGGCGGAACGAAGGGTTTCGTTGATGGGGTTGTTGGTGTCGAACTCCGATTGTGCCGCCTGAACCGCTTCGACGATTTGTCCCGCCTGCATTAGAAAGCGCCGTGTCTCCGTGAGCTCGGAGTCTTCCCCCTCACGGGGGTCGAAGGTGTCCAGCTCTTCTAGGGCGTGCCGCAAATAATCTTCGTCACGTCGCGCGCGTTCGGCGTCTTCGGTGGCTTTTGATTGTTCCAGCTGTGTATCGCGCCAGGCATGAAAGGCGTCGTGGACCTCTTGTGCCTTAACCTGCAAGCGGCCAAAAACGTCGAGCAGCGAAAGATGCGTTGCGGAGTCGAGCAGGCCATGCTGTTCGAATTGGCCCTGAATTTCAATTAGGGATTCGCCCACTTTTTTTAAGAGGCCGACACTCGTCGATTGATCGTTGATGAAAGCGCGTGTGCGGCCCGCTGCATTCAATGTTCGGCGCAGCAGCAAGGTTTCCTCGATGCCGATTTCATGTTCCGCGAGTAGCCGGTTCGCGGGGTGGTCGGCGGGAACCTCAAAACAGGCTGTTACCACCGCACTGTTGCTGCCTTGGCGTAACAAGCCCGTTTCCGCCCGTGCGCCCAAGGCAAGACCAAGCGCATCTAGCAAGATTGATTTGCCGGCGCCGGTTTCGCCTGTCAGCACGCACAATCCGTGCCGAAATGTTAGATCGAGTTTTTCGATCAAGACAACATTGCGGATGCTAAGCGCCGTTAACATTGTGGCGTCAGTAGGCCCAATCCCACATCCAGCTCAACCAGGAACCCTCTTTTTGCGCCGGCTGCAGGTTGCGCTTTTCGAGCAAGGCGTAGCTATCTTCATACCATTGACTACCCGGAAAGTTATGGCCAAGCACCGCCGCGGCCATCTGAGCCTCGTCGGTAATGCCGAGTGAAAGATAGGATTCCGTTAAACGCAGAAGAGCCTCGGGAACATGTGTTGTCGTTTGATACTCGCGCAATACGGCGCGAAACCGATTAATCGCCCCAAGATATTCGTGTCTTTGCTGGTAGTAACGCCCAACGGCCATTTCCTTGCCGGCAAGATGGTCGTTGACCAGGTCAAGCTTCGCGCGCGCGTCGCGTCCATATTTCGTGTCGGTGTATCGGCGAATGACGTCTTGCAGCGATGCGCGCGCGAGTTCCGTCATTTTCTGGTCGCGCCCGACGTCGGAAATTTGCTCGTAATATGAAACGCTTTTCAAATAGTAAGCGTAGGCGACATCGCTGTTGCCCGGATGAAGTTCGATGAATCGGTCGAGCCCCACGATGGCTTCGTCATAATCGTCCCGCTTGTAGGACGCATAGGCGGACATAAGCTGGGCTTTTGTCGCCCATACGGAATAGGGATGCTGTCGCTCGACTTCGTCGAAGGAAACGACCGCGCCCTTGAAATCCTCACGCCGCAGGGCGTCGACGCCCAGATTATAGAGGCGTTCGACGGTTCTTGCTTGGTAGGTTTCGCCCTCACCGCCACTACAGGCAGCCAGAAGGCCCATGAGTAGGAGCGTAATCGAAACCTTGGTCAAATATCGTTGAAGCATTGGCTTGGCCGTGTTTGCAAGACGACAAACAAACTCAGTATGTGACGATTAACTGCCGGCGAATATAACACCGCCAATGGGAAATACCCAGGGGAACTATAGCAAAATAAGACGGCGTCTAGTGTGATGATTCTGAAGTTCGTCGCATTGAATGCGATGAACTTTAGGATCTGAATCGCACTCGTTTCAATAAGTTAGTTTGATGATTCACGTCAAATTCAATAATTTGAATTTCATGATCAGGACACTAGGCGGTTGCGGCGATCGCTTCCGTTTGCCAGTTGGGCGCACCCAGCGGGACCCGGCGGTCCATGGAAATTGTCGTCCAAGCAGCGTCCTGTGCGAACAAGGCTTCCAATAGCTTGTGGTGGAGAGCGTGTCCCGACCGAACGCCGCCGAACCGTCCTAATATCGGTCCGCCCGCGAGATACATGTCACCAACGCAATCGAGAACTTTATGCCGGACGAATTCGTTATCGAAGCGCAATCCATCGACGTTCATGACTTCATCACCGTCGACCACGACAACGTTTTCGAGGGTGCCGCCCTGTCCAAGGCCTGCATTGCGAAGCGCTTCGACTTCATGGAGAAACCCAAATGTCCGCGCGCGGGAAATATCCGTTTTGAAGGTATCCGGCGACATATCCATGGAGAAGTTCTGGCGTCCAATGGCCATGCTCTCAAAATCAATGCCGAGGTCGATCGAAAATGCATCCGCGGGTTCGAGTGTCGCGACGCTTTTTCCATCTCGCACCGTCACGGGATGTAAAACCTGAATTGCCCGCCGGGGTTCGTCTTGCTCGATCGTGCCGGCGCATTCGATTAGAAAAACAAAAGGTTCCGCGCTGCCATCCATGATGGGAATTTCGGGGCCGTTAATCGCGACAACCACGTTATCGATTTCACAGCCGGCAAATGCCGCCATCAAATGTTCGATCGTGGAGACGCTAACGCCATCCTCATTGATCAGGGTTGTGCAAAGATTTGTGCTGCCGACATGATCGTAACGGGCCGGGATTTCGCGAACCGCATTGGTGACATCGGTACGTCGAAATAAAATGCCCGTATCCGCCGCCGCCGGATGCAGTTCCATGGTCACCTTGTCGCCTGTGTGGAGACCGACGCCGTTGCAGCGAATGCTACTTTTCAGCGTACGTTGCCACGACGATGCCGTGAGCCTGCTCAGTTCCTCCATTCCCTCGGAGTCCTTTACTTTCAGCCTGCGGTTAACCAAACACTGAATTGTTTAAATTATATTTTTTACATTCAGTGCATTACGATGCAGATGTAACAATCTCAGTGATTTAGCTCAAATCACTCTTTGTTACGGATTGTTACGCGACCGCGCCATTTGGCGCGATCGTGTAACGGCCTGATATTGTTTTATTTTTATCCTCTCTTAGTTGGCCTGTCGACGCAGGAAGGCCGGAATTTCAAGCATTTCTTCCTCTGCGGCTGAAGAAGAAGTCTGATCACTCGAATCGAGACCCCCTAGCTGGGGCTGTCCGGGGTCCGAGGCGCTTGGCTCGCGGCGCTGTCCGACGGGTTCCACAGGCTTCGATGCCGGTTCGGCTACCTTTGGCGATGGCGTCGCCTGGCTTTGCGGCTTCGCCCGACCCGTCCCCGTCATGCGTTCGAAAAGTGTGAGGGCCTTGCGCTTTGGTTGCGCTGGCTCACTGCGGGCATTGGCCATTGCCGCGGCGGCAAAGGGTTCGGCCGGCTTGGTTTCGGACCGAACGTCGCCGGGGCGAACAGGGCGTGGTGGAATAAAAGCCGGACGCTGTGCTGCTGCCGGTGTTGGTTCCGCCGCGCCCGTTTCTTCCGCTTCTCCCGCTGTCACCGTCGAGTCGGCCGCGGTGGAATCTGCGTCGACCGGCTCGTCGATCGGAAGGCCTTCATCGGAGATTTCCTCCGACTCTTCATTGGTTTCGGCCTGCTCTTCCACCGCCGGAGTATCAATAATGACGGCTGTGGGTTTTGCGGTGGCTGGTTCTACGACACGATTGGAAACGACTGTCGTTAAACCGACCGGCATCGGGCGTTGTTCGGTATTCGCGATGGCTTCGATCCCTGTCGCGACGACGGATACGCGTATCGTGCCTTCCAAGGCTTCTTCGAAAGTCGACCCGAAGATGATATTGGCCTGCTGGTCGACTTCCTCGCGAATCCGATTCGCGGCTTCGTCCACCTCGAACAACGTCATATCGGGGCCGCCGGTAATATTGATTAGAACACCCTTGGCGCCTTGCATGGTGACATCGTCCAGCAGCGGGTTCGAGATCGCCCTTTCCGCGGCTTCCACGGCGCGCTTGTCGCCATCCGCCTCACCGGTACCCATCATTGCCTTGCCCATTTCGCTCATCACGGTGCGAATATCGGCAAAATCCAGATTAATGAGGCCGGGCATGACCATCAGGTCGGTGACACCGCGCACGCCGGAATAGAGCACATCGTCCGCCATTTTGAAGGCGTCCGCGAAGGTTGTCTTCTCGTTTGCGATGCGGAAAAGGTTTTGGTTTGGAATGATGATCAGCGTGTCGACATACTGCTGCAATTCCTCGATGCCTTCTTCGGCGATCGACATGCGGCGATTGCCTTCGAACTGGAAGGGCTTGGTAACGACACCGACCGTCAGAATACCTTGCTCACGCGCGGCACGAGCGATAATTGGTGCGCCACCGGTTCCCGTACCACCGCCCATGCCGGCCGCGATGAAAACCATATGCGTGCCGTTTAGGTGATGCTGAATTTCGTCGAGCGCTTCTTCCGCCGCGGCGGCGCCAATTTCCGGCCGGGACCCGGCGCCGAGCCCTTCGGTCGTGCCAAGGCCCATTTGGATTTTGCGTTCGGACAGGGATTGCTCAAGGGACTGCGCGTCAGTGTTACAGACGACAAAGTCGACTCCTTCGAGGTTCGAGCGGATCATGTTGTTGACGGCGTTACCACCTGCGCCGCCGACACCCACAACTAGGATACTCGGCCTCAATTCGGATTGCGACTTTGGCATGCTGAGGTTGATTGTCATTTCTGCCTCCAGAATACCGTTACAATATCAGGGTTTGCCGGCGGACGCCGACGTATTCCCGCCCCGGTGATACGGAACGCGGAATCTCTTTGCGGGATGGATTTAGAAATGTTCACGTATCCATCCTCCGATGCGGCCGAAAGTGCCGCTCGATGCTTTTGCCATACTGGCCTGCATGGGCCTGACCTCGCCGCGATTGTCGGCGGCATAGGACAGAAGTCCCGCGCCGGTCGCGAAGGCAGGGCCGCACGTCGCTTCGGCAAGGCCGGAAACCTTGATCGGTCTTCCCAAGCGAATTTGTTTATCGAGAAGTTGACTGGCAAGCTCACGAACGCCGGTTAATTGACTGGCGCCCCCGGTCAGCACGACTCGCCGTCCCGCGACTTGATTGAAACCGCTGGCGTCGAGTTTCGCGCGCACGAGTTCAAACGTTTCTTCCATTCTCGGTGCGATGATGCTGACGATAAATGATTTCGGAACCCGGTTGACGGTGCCGTCTTCCTCCTCGCCAATTTGCGGAGCATCGATGATGTCCCGTTCGTCCGTTGGCGAAGGAAGGGCACTTCCATGCAGCGTTTTCAACCGCTCGGCATGACTTATCGGAGTCGAGAGTCCTCGTGCGATATCGTTGGTCACATGCAATCCACCGACGGGGACGCTGTCCGTGAAGGCCAAGGCGCCGTCGAAGAACACTGCGAAGGAGGTCGTGCCGCCTCCCATGTCGATAACCGTGACACCAAGATCGGTTTCGTCTTCCACCAGGCAGGCGAGTCCGGAGGCGTACGGGCTCACGACATGTCCGTTGATGTCTAAATGGCAGTGCCCGACGCAAGCGGTAAGATTGCGAATTGCGTTGGCAGCCACAGATACGGTTCGAATATGAACACCTAGGGTCTGACCGGTCATGCCGCGGGGATTGCGGACGCCGTTGGAACCGTCGATTTTGTAGCCGACCGGGATTGAGTGGATCATGGTTCGGTCGGGCGATTCGTCGCGGAACTTGGCTTCGCCGAAGAGTTTTCGCATTTCACCATCACCAATCGCTCCATTGCCGATGGCGGTGTTCAGGTCGATATCTCCATTGTTCGCAGCGTGGCAACTCACATTGACAAAGACATTACGAATTGTTGTCCCGGCCATTTGCTCGGCGGCGTTTACCGCGCCGATCACGGCGTTTTGAGCATCTTCCATGTTGACGATTGCACCGGCCTTTATGCCCTGGCTCGCGTGGTGTGCGATGCCAATAACCCGCGCGCGACCGTTTTCGCCGAGTTCTGCGATGAAACAGCAAATTTTCGTCGAGCCAATGTCGAGCGCGGTTATTAGATCATTGCGGGCCAAAACTGTATTTCCCCTTGTTTCCGTCCCATTGCGTCAGCATTGGTTGTCATGTGCTATTCTCCCGTCCGGTCTTCGCGTCGCCGCGGCGGCGAACGACAAGACGGTTGGGAATTCGCAAGTCGATAGCGATAATGTCTTGTTTCAGTAATTGGCGGTCCCGTTCCAGGGTCGCGAGCCGAGTCCAAGCGGTTTGTGGGTTTTCTTCCGGCAGGCGAATATCGATGCCATCGTCGAGCCGAAGGTTCCAACGCCGACCGCCAACCCATACCGCGGCTCGAACCCGCTTCATCAAGGGGGGCGCGGTCGCAAGCATGTCGAGCAAAGCTGGTGCATGACGTGGCGCATTCTTACCGACGATGACTTTCAGGTGCGCATATTGCTCGAGATTTTGGGTTCCTATCTCCGTGCCGGTTCGGTCGACCAGGACGAAAGTACCCTTACGTTGCCAAATAGCCATCGCGGTGCGTTCGTAAAGGCGGACGAAAATCGTATCGGGCAATCGTCGTTCGACCGTTGCATCGGCGACCCAGCCTAGTGCGATCAGGCGCTTACGCGCGGCGCGCGTATCGATGGGAAGAATAGGATCGCCGTTCCGGACACCGATTGCTTGCAGCAATTGACCGCGCGTGGTTTCGCTGCGCCCTTCGACCAAGACATCGCGAACCGATAGGCCGGCCTTCATGGTCGTTTCAACGAAGGCGGTTTGAACGGCGGAGGTGAAACGGGAGACCGTGCCGGTTGACCAGGCCCAGTATGTTGTACCCATGATGCCCGCGATAAGAGAGAGCGCGATCAAGGAAAACAAAGCCGGACGGCGCCAGCGGGTCCAAGCCGAGCGCCGCTTCGTTCGGCGTTTCGACTTGCCCTTTTTGGCGCTGCCGCCAATCCATTTCGGGATTAAGCGTCGCACGTTGCGTTCTCCACCATCCAGGCAACAAGTTCGCTCATTCCCATACCGGCTGATGCGGCTTGTTCGGGGACGAGTGACAGAGGCGTCATGCCGGGCTGCGTATTCACTTCCAGCATGTAGATCTCGCCGATTCCGGTGCCGGTATCGTCGTAGCGAAAATCCGCGCGGCTGACGCCTCGGCATCCGAGCGCATTGTGGGCAGTTACCGCGTAATCCATTGCCCGTCGCGCGATTTCATCGGGGATTGGTGCGGGGCAAAGATGCGTCGTTCGTCCATCGGTGTATTTTGCTTCGTAATCGTAAAATTCGGTGTGAGGCCGCAACTCGGTCACGCCCAATGCACGATCGCCGATTACCGCGACGGTCAACTCGCGCCCGGCAATATATTGCTCGACGAGCGCTTCGTCGCCATAGGGCCAATCGTCAAAAGTGATTCGGTTGTCACCGGGGCGTACGATTTTAACGCCAACGCTGGAACCTTCGGCGTTGGGTTTCACGACACAAGGCGGTTCGAGGGGTAACTTGTCGGAGACCTCCGAGATCGAAATGAGCTCGCCTTCCGGGCAGGGGATGCCACATGTGCGAAACAGCGCTTTGGCGGTTTGCTTGTCCATCGCCAAGGCCGATGCCAGCACGCCGGAATGGGTATAGGGCAGTCCAAGAATATCAAGCATGCCCTGGATTCGGCCGTCTTCACCGTAACGGCCGTGCAAGGCATTGAATACGACATCGGGTCCGGGTGTTAGTGCATCAATCAGGCTTTGCAAATTACGATCGACGTCGACGCGCGTGACATCATAGCCCGCATCGGCAAGCGCATCGGCGCAGGCAGCACCACTGGCCAGCGAAACCTCGCGCTCGGCCGACCATCCGCCCATCAGGACCGTAACGGATTTGCTCATGCCGAACCTCCCGTCAAAGGTTCGCCAATACGTCTAATTTCCCAATCCAGGCGTATGCCGCAATTATCGTGTACCCGTTGGCGCACGATTTCGCCGAGTGTTTCCAAATCGGCGGCGCTTGCCGTTCCCGTATTGATGAGGAAATTACAATGTTGCTCCGACACTTGTGCGCCACCATGTCGAAGACCCCGGCATCCGGCTTGATCGATCAGCACCCACGCTTTTTTGCCCGGTGGATTTTTAAAAGTTGAACCGCCTGTTTGCGTCCGAATGGGCTGGGTGTCGGAACGTACCGCGCCGATTTCATCCATTCTTTTCGCAATGGCGTCGGAATTCCCGGGTTTGACGTGCAAATCCGTACTGACGAAAATCCAGTCCTCGGGAACACGACAATGCCGGTAGGAAAACCCAAGAGCCTCATTTTGCAGGACATTCAATACGCCCGCGGGATCGATCGCATGGGCGCGGACGACGACATCTTTCATTTCCCGGTCATACGCACCCGCGTTCATCCGCAGCGCACCGCCTATGGCGCCCGGAATACCGGATAGGAATTCAGCACCTGTAAATCCACCACGCTGCGCCGTTCGCGCAACGTTGATGGAAAGCGCGGCGGCGCCGGCCGTGATGATTCCATCTTCGATGTTGATGTGACCGAAACCGCGTCCAAGGCGAATGACCACGCCGGGTATACCGCCATCGCGAACCAACAAGTTGGAACCGATACCGATTACGGTAATTGGGACATCGCGAGGCTGTTCCGACAGGAAATGCCGCAAATCGGCGGTGTCGGCCGGTTCGAAAGCAACTTCCGCGCAGCCACCGACCTTGAACCACATTAACCGGGCGAGGTTGAAATTCTCCGTATAGGTGCCCCGGACCAATGGCAGCCTGTCGATCAAGCGTCCTTGAATGGCGACCGCGCTCATGCGCCACCTCCCGCGTGGCGTTGATCGAGCGCCTCAAGCGATGCCGGCAGGTCATGGGCCCACCCCGTAATGGATCCGGCTCCCAGGCAAATCACCAGATCGCCGGGTTCCGCTATTTCCTGCACGCTAAGGGCGAGGGCTTCGGGGTTTTCAAGGGGCAGAACATTTCTATGTCCGCGAGTGCGCAATCCCTGGATCAGGGCATCCCTATCGACACCCTCGATTGGGTCTTCACCGGCGGGATGAACATCGGAAACAACAACGACATCGGCATCGTTGAAACAGGTGCAAAACTCTTCGAAAAGGTCGCGTAACCGGGTGTACCGGTGCGGCTGCACGACTGCGATAACCTTACCTCGGGACACATCCCGCGCCGCTTGCAGGACGGCGGCAATTTCGACGGGATGATGCCCGTAATCGTCGATAACCGTAATTCCATTCGTCTCGCCGGTTTTCGTGAAACGTCTCTTGACCCCCGAAAAAGATCTCAGTCCTTTAGCCATGGTTTCGTCGTCGATGCCCATCTCGTTGGCGATCGCGATCGCGGCAAGCGCGTTCTGCACGTTATGGGCACCGAACATCGGCAACAGCAGCCCCTGCAAGACGCGCGGCGTTTCGCCCCGCGTCGCGATTGCCACATCGAATTCCACGCCGCCGGGACGGTTTCGAAGATTCTCGGCGCGAACCTCGGCTTGAGGACTCATGCCATAGGTAATGAGACGGCGGTCATTTACTTGACCGAGTAGCGCTTGAACTTCGGAATCGTCGATGCAAAGAGCGGCGAAGCCGTAAAACGGTATATTTTGAACAAACGTCCTGAACGCTTCTTTCTCGACGTCGAAAGTGCCGTAAAAATCAAGATGTTCGGGGTCTAAATTGGTGACGACGGCAATCGTCGCCGGTAGCTTGACGAATGTTCCATCCGACTCGTCGGCTTCCACGACCATCCATTCGCCATCACCGAGCCGTGCGTTCGTTCCGTAGGCATTGATAATGCCGCCGTTGATGACCGTTGGATCGAGATCGGCGGCGTCGATCAGTGCCGCGATCATGGATGTCGTCGTCGTCTTGCCGTGGGTGCCACCGACAGCGATGGCCCATTTCAAGCGCATTAACTCGCCCAGCATTTCGGCACGGCGCACGATGGGAACCATCCGCGCTTGCGCCGCGGCGACTTCGGGATTGTCGGGCTTGATCGCCGACGACACGACAACGACCTGCGCTTCCGCCGTATTCTTGGCGTTGTGCCCGATGACGACCGGTATGCCGAGGTCGCGCAAACGTTGAACGTTTGCGCTTTCGGCAACGTCGCTGCCTTGCACCGTGTAGCCTAAATTGTTCAGAATTTCAGCGATCCCGGACATGCCGATTCCGCCAATGCCAATGAAGTGAATGCGTCCGATCGAAAGCGGCATTGTCCTCATGCGGCGGCCTCCCGCACTGAATTTGGCGCATCTTGGCCGTTGCCGTTCATCGTAATAATACCGGTAATGACGTCCGCCAATCTTTCATTGGCTTCGGGCATGCCAATCTGCGCGGCGCAACGCGCCGCCATGGCCAACGTGGTGTCGATAGAAAATAGGGAACTTAGTCGTGCCGACAATGTTTCGATCGTGAAGTCGGCGTCTGGAATCATCCAAGCGCCGCCTGAATCGCACAAACGCGCAGCGTTGACCGTTTGATGATCGTCGATCGCATGAGGGTACGGGACAAGAATGGCCGGGCGGCCCGCCGCCGTGAGTTCCGCCATTGTTGAAGCGCCGGCACGGCAAATCATTAAGTGAGCTTCTGCCAACCGTTTCGGGATATCATCGAAAAATGATGAAAGTTCGGCTTCAATCCCAGCCTCGGCATAGGTTTTTCGAACCCGGTCCAGGTCTTCCTCGCGGCATTGCTGTGTCACGCAAAGTCGCTGCCGAATAGGGTTTGGCAAACCAAGCAGGGCATCTGGTACGACGGCACTGAAGATGGATGCCCCTTGGCTTCCGCCGACGATAAGCAATCGAATTGGAGAGTTCGTCTCTGATGTCGGAAAGGGCATGCCGCGGACCGCGACGATTTCCGGCCGAACGGGATTTCCAGTCCAGACGGATTTCGGATGATCTGCATCGCGAAGAAAGGCGGTCGTCTTAAAGGCGGTGGCAATTCGTGTCGCGCGTGGTGCCAGCACCCGGTTCGCGCGGCCTAGAACCGCATTCTGTTCGTGGATGGCGGACTTAATGCCAAGATGCGAGGCGGCAAGTAGGGTCGGTATCGTGGGATATCCGCCGAAACCCACAACGACGTCTGGCTTCAGTTCCTTGAGTAAGCGCCGGGCTTGAAAATATCCGACGATAAGGTGACCGAGTGCGCCAATTTTGGCGAATAATCCGCGGCCGCTTACGCCTGCCGCGTGGATGGCATGCGTTTCGATTGCCATTAAAGTGTCGTTATAGACATTGCCGCGACGGTCAGTGATCAGGACCAACCGAAAACCGCGGGACAATAATGTCTCCGCAAGAGCCTGCGCGGGGAAGATATGACCGCCGGTGCCGCCGCTGGAGAGAACGATAAGCGGTTCCTGCTGTTTCATTCAACGCCTCCCGCGCGGCGGCGTGTTAGCGCGAGCAGCATCCCCATACCGAACGCCAATGCCAGGAGCGATGATCCGCCATAGGATATGAACGGCAAGGTCATGCCCTTAGTTGGCATTAGGCCGACGGTTGAAGCCATGTTGATAATGGCTTGTAGGGCGAATTGAACCAGCAAGCCCGCGGACGCGAGTATGACGAATAGGTTTTTGTCTTCTAAGACGCGGTTTAGCCCCCGAAGAACGATGAAAACAAACAGCGCGACGAGAATAAGACAGGCGAGCAGACCGAACTCTTCGCCCGCGACAGCCAGAATGAAATCGGAATGCGCGTCCGGCAAATAGGCTTTCGCCATGCCTTCGCCGGGGCCCCGTCCGAAGAGACCACCATTCATGAATGCTTCCATCGCCCGATCGATCTGGTAACTGTCACCGGATGCCGGGTCGAGGAAGCGGTCGATCCGGCTCGCGACATGGGGAAATACAAAATAGGCACCAACCATCGCCGTGAGACCGACAAACACCAGCAACCCGACCCAAGTAGCGGATAGCCCGGCTAGGAACCACTGCGTAAACCAAATCGCCGACACGACGACCGCTTGACCGACATCGGGTTGTGCAAGCAGCAAACCAAGAACAAGCAAGTACATCGCGCCGGAAATTTGGTAACCGGGAACTTCTTCGCCAAGCCGGCGGGCCGAGAACATCCAGGCCGCGACAACAGCGAAGGCGGGTTTCACGAACTCCGACGGTTGCAAGGAGAAGCCGGCGAACGTTAGCCAGCGTTGGGAACCTTTGATTTCCGGTCCGAAAATCAACGTTGAAATCAGCAGCACGATAATGCCGACGAACGCAACGGCCGCAAGTCGGCGAATGGAGCGGGGCTCTAGCAGGGAAATTGAAACCAGCAAGGCTATTGCCGGGATGATGAGAATGGCTTGTCGCCGCACGAAGTAAAGTGAATCGAGCCCGATGCGCTCGGCCACGGGCGGGCTTGCGGCTGCCGTCAATAACATGCCGAAGGCGGTCAACAAACAAACGCATAGTAATGTCCATCGGTCGACTGTCCACCACCAACGTCCGAGTACCGATGTGTCATCGCGTGCGATCGGCGTCATGATGTCACCTCGGCCGCCGCGAAGAAGCGCCGATCCTTGCCGGGTAAACCTTTGACGCAACGTTCGAAGTCCTGGCCGCGCATCTCGAAATTTGGATATTGATCATAGGAAGCACAGGCAGGGGAAAGCAGTAGTACCGCATCCTGTGGTGTTTCTTCTTGAATCAAGGCATGCGCGTCGCGTGTCGCCGTCTCAAGCGTGCCTGAAATTCGAACATCCATGGAGTCGCCAAGGTTGACGGCGAAAGGTTCAGCGGCTTCGCCGATGAGAAAGGCATGCCGGATATGCGAGAAATAAGGTGCAAGGCTGTCCAGTCCACCTTCTTTCGCCCGCCCGCCCGCAATCCAATAGATGTCTTCGTAGCAGGATAGCGCGCGGGCAGCGGCTTCCGGATTCGTAGCTTTGCTGTCGTTGACGTAACGCGTGCCGTCGATAATAGCGATCAGTTGCTGGCGGTGCGCAAGACCGGGATAGCTGTGTATACCCGCGACGATATGGTCTTGATCGAGACCAGAGGCCCGGACCGCGGCGTAAGCGGCGGCGGCGTTCTGCGCGTTGTGACTACCGGGCAATGTCATCACGTCACCGATCGTCATAACCTCGAGATGGTCACCATCGATGTCGTCTATGAGGATGCCGTCTTCGACATAGACACCGCCAGGGACCTGGATCGTACCCGAAACCGCGATGACCGTTGACTTGCCGGCGACCCGCAGTTCTTCGCAAATCGCGGCGGCGGTCGGGTCGTCGATACCGACAATCGCCGTTCCCGTACAGTTATCGAAGATGTGCCGTTTTGCGGCGATGTATCCGTCCATACCGCCGTGGCGTTCCAGATGGTCCGGGCTGATATTCAAGAGGATCGCGATATCAAATCCGGCGCTCGGTGTCAGTTCAAGTTGGAACGACGATAGTTCGAGTACATAGGTGCCGTCGCGGTCAAGCGGTTGGAAATCGAGCGCTGGACGGCCCAAATTGCCACCAACCTGGACTGGTTCATTCGCGGTACTCAGAATATGTCCAATAAGTGCCGTCGTCGTTGATTTGCCGTTCGTGCCGGTAATGCCGATATAGGTCGCCTCCGGCACCGAACGTTTCAGGAGTTCGATGTCGCCAATAATTTCCGTGCCGTGCTGACGGGCCTGGATCGTGGCGGGATGCGGTTTGGGGTGCGTATGCGGAATGCCGGGGCTGAGAACGAGCGCGTCCATGCCGCTCCAAACGCCGTTGTCCAAGGTGACGATGGGCACGCCTTTCGCCCGGGCCGTGGCGCGTCCGTCCGCGTTGTCGTCCCATGCGGAAATTTCCGCGCCGCTATCCATAAGGGCTTGCGCCGACGTGAGGCCCGACCGCCCAAGCCCCAAAACCGCAACCCGTTTTCCCTTCATATGTTTGACGGAAATCATCGCGGCCTACCTCAACTTCAGCGTGGATAGGCCGACGAGGGCGAGAATCATCGCAATGATCCAAAAGCGAATGACGATGGTCGATTCAGCCCAACCCTTCTTCTCGAAATGATGGTGCAACGGCGCCATCGCAAAGACACGCCGCCCGGTCAATTTGAAGGACGCTACTTGCACGATCACGGAAACGGTTTCCAGAACGAACAAGCCACCGATGATGGCCAGAACGAGTTCATGTTTCGTCACGATGCTGACGGCACCTAGGGCGCCGCCGACGGCAAGCGAACCCGTATCGCCCATGAACACCATGGCTGGCGGTGCATTGAACCAGAGAAACCCGAGACTGGCGCCGACCATGGCGCCGGCGAAGACGGCCAATTCTCCGGTGCCGGGAACATAGTGGATTTGCAAGTAATTGGCATAAACGGTGCTGCCGACGAGATAGGCAATTGCACCGAAGCAAGCCGCCGCGATCATGACCGGCACAATAGCTAGACCATCCAGGCCGTCAGTCAGATTTACCGCATTGGACGAGCCGATCATGACGAATGCCGCAAAAGGAATGAAGAACCATTGCAAATCCAGCAACAGGTTCTTGAAGAATGGGAAGACCAACGCGTTGTTTAGGGGTGCGGGGGTCAACCCTACGATCCACGCGGCCGCACCGGTTGCGATGATCAGTTGAAAAAGCAGTTTTAACCGGCCTTGCAGGCCTTTCGAATTCGCGCGGGATAGTTTGAGATAGTCATCCGCGAAGCCAACGGCGCCAAACCCGATTGTGACGAGGAGTACCACCCAGACATAATTGTTGCTGAGATCGGCCCAGAGAAGAGTGCTCACGCTGATGGAGAGTAAGATCAGAAAGCCGCCCATCGTTGGGGTGCCGGCTTTTTTGAAATGGGTCTCCGGCACATCCTCGCGAATGTTGCTGGCCGACCCTTGCTGGCTTTTAAGCCAATTGATAATAGTCGGGCCGAGAATAAAGCTGATGACCAGCGCGGTCATAATGGCACCGCCGGTCCGAAAGGTAATATATCGGAACAGGTTTAGAACCTGAAGGTCGCCAGCGAGAGGATAGAGAAAATTATAAAGCATTTCTTTCTCTAGCCGTCCTCTGCCGAAACCTGTTTTGGATACGTGATTTGTGGTGTCCCGAGCCCCTTCAGGGCGGCAACGATGGGTGCCATGCGGCTGCCGAGAGAGCCTTTGACCATTACGGCATCGCCGGGACGAACGGCATCGATGACCGCTGGTAATACGGCTTCGCTCGACTCGCCGCTCGCACCAACGCGGTTGCAATCCAAGGCATTGCGAAGTGCCGCCATTTCCTTACCGGCAAGAAATACAAGATCGACATGATTACGAATGATATGGCTCGCGAGTGCCCGATGGAGTTCAGCTGACCGCTCACCGAGTTCCAGCATGTCGCCCAGCACGGCGATGCGGCGACCGGGGCAGTCACCAAGAACATCAAGCGCGGCGCGCGTTGATGCGGGACTGGCGTTGTAGCTTTCATCGATCAACAAAAAAGTGCCATCGGCGGTCTGTATGCGCTGTTGGGCACCGCGGCCGACCGCCGGTCTGATCTTCGCCATGGTACGTGCGGCGTCATCGACATCCCCGCCAAGTGCAGCGACCACGGCCAGGGCGCCAAGGCTGTTGATGACCCAATGCGCGCCGGGCGCACCGAGTGTGTAGGAGATAGGTGCGCCATCGATTTCGGCATTGACGCGGCTGCCACACTCGAGCGCCTTGCTGTCGACAAGCCTTACATCCGCGGTTTTGTGCGCGCCGAAGCTGCGGATGTTTTCGACGCCGGCGTCCTTCGCGTGATTTCGCAGCCGGTCAAAATGCCGATTGTCACGGTTCAAGACCGCGATCCCATCCTTGTTCATTCCCGCAAAAACTTCTGCTTTCGCGTCCGCGATTTCTTCTTCGGATTTAAAGAACTCGATGTGAACGGCGGAGACATTAGTGACGATCGCAACGTCGGGTTGGGTGAGGCGGGACAGCGGCTCGATTTCACCAGGGCTATTCATGCCCATTTCCAGAATGCCGAAACGAGCTGTGCGCGGCATTCGCGCTAAACTTAGCGGTAATCCCCAATGATTGTTCAGGTTGCCCTGCGTGGCATGCGTTTCCGCTTGCCGACTAAGGGCTAGTTTTAAGGTGTCCTTGGTTCCGGTTTTACCGACACTACCCGTGACGGCGACTATTTTGGCGCCGCCGCGCCGCCGGGCGTGACTGGCGAGTGATCGCATGCCCGCCATTGTGTCGTCGACGATGAGAGTTGGGCCGGTTTTTTCATTTCGCGTCGCCATCGATGCCACCGCACCGTTGGCCATGGCGTTTGCGATGAAATCATGGCCGTTGCTGTGTGGACCGTGGATCGCGATAAACAATTCACCAGGTGCGAGCGAACGGCTATCGATCGAAACGCCGGTCGCCGTCCATGGCGCGGTGCTAACGCCGCCTGTCGCGCTGGCCGCTTCCTCGGAAGTCCACAACACCGTCATGCCGCAACACCATCGAGCTCCGCGATGGCTTCGCGTGCGGCGCCGATATCGTCGAAGGGGAAGGTTTTGTTGCCGATCGTTTGTCCCTGCTCATGGCCTTTGCCGGCGATAACAAGAACGTCGCCGGCCTCGAGCATCGCTATGCTCGTGCGAATTGCTTCGCCTCTGTCACCAATTTCCTTGGCATTGGGGCAAGCATTAAGCGCCTGCCGACGGATCGTCGCCGGGTCTTCGGTTCGGGGATTGTCGTCGGTAACGATGATCGCGTCGGCAAGCGCGGCCGCCGCGGCGCCCATTTCCGGCCGTTTACCTTGATCTCGATCGCCCCCGCAACCGAAAGCGACGACCAACTTTCGGTCTGCACTATGGCGTGCTGCTCGCAACACCGTCGAAAGCGCATCCGGGGTGTGCGCATAGTCAACGATCACGAGCGCGCCGTTTCGCCGTCTGCCCGCGACCTGCATTCGGCCAGGTACGCCGACGAGGCGTGAAAGCAGAGGGACGATCGTGTGTGCCGCTGCGCCGCATCCGGCAACCAAAGCCAGTGCGCAAAGCGCGTTGTCGATCTGGAAACCGCCGGGTAACGCGAAGTCGGTCTGGTATTGTGCGCCGAACATGTCGATCGTGAGTGACAACGCGTCCGTTGGGCCGTTCGCACCCGAGCAACGGATGTCGCCGTTGTCTCTGCCATAGGTCACCATGTGAAGGCCCCGATCGCGAACCAGCTTTGCGATCCTTGGGTATTCGGGCGTGTCGGCATTGATTACGGCGGTTCCGCCGTCGCGCAAAAGCTCCGTAAACAGGCGTAGCTTACTATTGAGATAAGCATCCATCGATTTGTGATAGTCAAGATGATCACGGGACAGGTTTGTGAACGCCGCCGCCGCGATATGAACGCCATCCAGACGATATTGATCCAATCCATGACTCGACGCTTCTATCGCCAAATGATTGACACCTTCATTCTTCAAGCCGGCGAGATATTTGTGAAGAACAACCGGGTCAGGTGTCGTTAAGCCTGCGCCCGATTGTTTGCCCCGCGTCGTGACGCCAAGCGTACCCAACGCGGCGCTGCGATAACCCAACAGTTCCCAAAGCTGATAGACGAAATTGGTTACCGATGTCTTGCCGTTGGTTCCGGTGACGGCCGCGATGGTATCCGGTTGCGTTTGATGAAAGCGCGCGGCCATTTGGGCCAGCTTCCGGCGCGGGTTCGCGTCGGCGACAAGCCTGGTATCTCCCTTGAAATCGATTTGATTGACCGTGGGTGGCGCGAGAACCGCAACGGCACCATTCCGGATCGCTTGATCGATATAGTCGCGCCCGTCCAACGCCGCGCCGGGGAGCGCCGCAAACAGGAAGCCGGGGCGAACCTCCCGGCTGTCGGCCGTGAGGCCGATGATATCGATATCGGGCACGTTTGTGCGTGCGGCGGCGCCGCCTCCTTCGGTTAACTCAGAAAGACGCAAGCTGGCGTCCCTCCCTTTTGAAATCGATGTGGAGTTCCTTTTTGACCGCCGGTGAATTCTCGTCAATTGGCTGTACACCCAAGAGCGGCGCCGCGCGCTCGATCACGCGCCGAACGATGGGGGCGGCAACCCAGCCGCCGGTGGCATAACCGTGTGTCTTCTTTGTGCCGCGCGGTTCATCCAGTGTTGCAAGTACCACGTAACGAGGATCCGTCATAGGGAAGGCCCCAACGAAAGAGGAAATTAGCGCACGCCGGGAATACCCTCCCTTTTTCGGCTTGTCCGCGGTTCCGGTTTTGCCGCCGACGAGAAACCCTTCCGCCGCTGCTTTGCGCCCTGTTCCCTTCTCCACAACCAGCCGCATCAAACGCCGGACCTCGCGCGAGGTAAGTTCGGAAATAATTCTTTGACCCGCCGGCGCGGATTTTGCTCGTCCGCGGATCAAGGTCGGTTTGTGGACAATCCCGCCATTCACCATGGCCGCGACGCCGGAGGCCAACTGCAGGGGGCTGACCGCGAGCCCATGACCGTACGAAATCGTCATGGTGTTGATCGGACGCCAGGGCGACGGCACCATGGGAGCGCCGACTTCCGGAAGTTCGATCGATGCGGGACGCAGCAGGCCGAGCCGCCGCAAGAACGACCTCTGAGCTTCGGTGCCGACATCCTCTGCCATCTTGGCAGCGCCGATATTCGACGAATACATGAAGATTTCCGGCACCGAAAGCCAACGGCGCTTGGCATGGTAATCGCGGATCGTGAAGCGGGAAATGCGAATTGGTTTGGTTGCGTCGTATCCGGAGCGCATGGTTACGATGCCGTAATCAAGGGCCATGGCCGCGGTGAATATCTTGAACGTCGATCCGAGTTCGTAGACACCCAGTGTCGCGCGGTTGAAGCGTTGTTCGGGGCGTGCATTGCCGCCATCATTGGGATCGAAATCGGGTAGTGATGTCATGGCGACCACTTCGCCGTTTCGCGCATCAAGGATGATCCCGGTCGCACCCAAGGCGCTGAATTCGGTTTTTGCGCGGCTCAGTTCTTTGCGCAGGATATGCTGCAATCGAGCGTCGATCGTCAGTTGTAGTGGTGCTGCATCGTCCCGTAGCGTCGTGTCGAAGGTTCCCTCGACGCCAGCAAGCCCGCCATTGTCGATATCGACATAGCCCATGATATGGGCGGCAAGCGTACCATTAGGATAAACCCGCGTTTCAGCGCTTTGGAATTCAATCCCCGGCAAACCTAGCGAAATGACCCGCCATTGCTGACGTGGTGTCAGGTTTCGCCGTAACCATACGAAGGAGCGTTTGCTCTTCAACTGCCTGGCGACCTCCGCTTCGTGGAGTTCAGGCAGCACCATGGCGAGTTGCCGAGCGGTATCATCCGGATTCATGACTTTGCGCGGATTGGCGAACAACGAAGCGGTAGATAGGTTCGTAGCAAGCAGAGTGCCGTTCCGATCGACGATATCCGCGCGGTCCATACGCATTTCTTGCATGCGTGGTGCATAGGTGACGCGCGGTTCGCTCGCCGCCTGCATTAGGGAAACGTCGACAAGTCTGACCGTAATGGCGCCAAATGCGAACAGCAACATGGCGCCGGTCATCAGTAAGCGCCTGTAACTGACGTCGAGTGCGGCTTGGATTTTTTCATCCATCGCGCGTGGTGCGCAGGGTCGGACGCGGCCGTGTGACGCCGCTCGTTGTTGGTGACTCTGACGTATGGATTTGAACGGGTTCAGTATCATTGTTGACCTTGCGCGGCGGCGGGGCGGATGTTTTTGATCGCCTTATTGTCCGATTCGATTAAAGACGTGGTTTGCGCCGAGAATTTCTCAACGTCGCCAATTTGTTGCGATGTGGGCGCTTGCAGATGGGGCAATAATCTTTGGGAGAGCGCTTCGATCCGTTCTGGTCTGCTCAAATAGGACCATTCCGCCTGCAGAACATGGACCGCTTTCTGTTCTTGTAAAATTTGCTTGTTCAAGCTGCTGAGCTGATTTTGAAGTTCTTCGACCTTGAAGGTGATATTGAACAACGCAAAACTCGCGAGACCCGCCAGTCCAACCCAAACAATCAACGCAACGGTTTTCATGCCGCGTCCTCCAGGGGCCATGCGGGGGCACTGGTCCGTACAGCCACCCGCAGCCGCGCTGATCGTGCCCGAGGATTGGCCGCGACCTCCCCTGCCGTCGGCGTAACGCCTCGACGATGAATGATTTGGAAGGTCGGTGCTGGTTGGGCCTCCGCGATAGGTTGGTGCCGCGAAGCACGCGGTGCCTGTCCGCCGCGGTCTCGCAAGAAATGTTTAATTCGGCGATCTTCGAGGGAATGGAAACTCACGACGACCAGACGGCCGTTGGGCCGTAACAATTGTTCGGCGGCGGCGAGGCCGCGCTCCAACTCACCCAACTCGTCGTTAACGTGAAGCCGCAAGGCCATAAAGGTTCGAGTTGCCGGATCGAGGCCGTCTTTTGATTGGGGGACCGCATTGCGGACGATTTCGGCCAACTGCAATGTGCCGCTGATTGGACCAGTCGCTCTTGCCGCGACAATGGCTCGGGCCACCCGGCGCGCGTATCGTTCCTCGCCTAGGCCGCGAATTAGCTTTGCGAGATCGTTTTCTTCCAAGGTATTGACGATGTCCGCTGCCGTCGGACCGCTATTTGTCATGCGCATGTCGAGTGGCCCGTCGCCGCGGAAGGAAAACCCGCGTTCAGGGTTGTCCAACTGAGGCGATGAAACGCCAAGATCGAGGACGATACCATCAAGGTGCTTGATGCCGGCGTTCCGTAGCAGTTCCAGCATGTTACCGAAACGACCCAGGAGAAGAGTCAGTCGGCCGGCATACTTTTCGACAAGTGGCTGGCCACGGGTGATTGCCTCCGGGTCGCAATCCAGTGCCCAGACAGTGCATTCGACCGTATCCAAAATTTCGCGCGCGTATCCGCCCAGACCGAATGTGCCATCGAGATAAATCTCATCGGCGCGTGGCCCGAGGGTTTGCAGAACCTCGTTCGCCATTACGGGAATGTGGATCGCGTTCATGGCGCGGGCCTCGGGAGCGACGGTAGGGTGCGGCCGGCCAGCGCGTCCTGGGTTTCCAAACGGTGTGTACCATAGGCCTGCGGCTGCCAGATATGGAATTTTGGACCGCCGCCAACGAATAGCGCTTTGCCGTCAATGTTGGCGCGGTTCATGAACTCCGTCGGCAAGACGATCCGCCCATCGCCGTCGATCGTGATTTTCCGGGCCTCGGCCAGTATTTGCGAAGAAAAGTACGCTTCTTCTTGCGAGAACTGGTCAAGCGCGTTGATCCGCTCGGCGTGTAGTTCAAGCTGTGTTCGGTCGCACGCCTCAAGCGCCGTCGTGTAGAGTGAAGGAAAGATGTAAATGACACGGTCGTCGTCATTCGGCAATTCGGCGCGGTAATCCGCTGGCAAGGAAACCCGTCCCTTGCGGTCTATTTTATTCTCGTGTGTGCCGATGAATAACGCCATCGCAACAGCTATTCCCGATAACCGCTTTTTCCCGATTCGAATGCGTGCGCCTTTATCCTCGTCGGTGCGGATTAATCGCATGCATCATGAATGGGTTGCGCATGCCCCACAATGGGATTTCATGGAGTATCATGGGCTTAAATGGGAAGTCAAGCAATGCTCAAGAATTCCGCGAGAATAGATGCATCTATTCTGTTCTTTTCTACAAACCACTTTTAGCGATATTAGAAATCAAAGCCACAAGAACTTGTGTTTTTCACTTTAATTCTAAGATATCCGCGAATCGGGTTCAATTTTTGTTCTAATTATGTTCCTTTTGCGGCGAGGCTAATTTATTTCGGTAGCATGGAATTTCATGGATTTCGATGCGGTAACAAGGGTGGCGGCAATTACTTGGCGTCAGTCCTCGACGGGCGAGGAGAAGCGCGCGAAAGCGTTTGAATTGGGGTTAAAAGTTGAAGAAATCTTTTTAAAGGTGGTATGTAAAGGCACTAATGCACGGTTGTATGTTTTGCTCTGGTCGGTACAATCTAGACTTTGGGACACGCAAGCGCGGGGAGCAGAGTGACTTCCGAATTTAGCGAACCGGGTCGAGTGGAATTTCGCGTCGGCAGCGCATTGACAAGAAGTTTTATTGTCTTATTCAGAAATTTAGTGCCGTTTGGGCTCTTGGCGATAATTTTTAATCTCCCCATGCAAATTGTTTCCGTACTTTTAGTTTCCGAGGGACAAGTTACCGCCGAATTCACCGTAGTCACTATAGTTGTGGTCTATTTGGGAAATATCCTGCTTGGATTCCTTCTGTCGGCGACGCTCGTTTATGGAACGGTGTTGGAATTACGGGGTGGCCGAGCGGGAGTTCTGGAATGTGTTGTGCGTGGGTTCGGATTGCTGCTTCCAGTCATTGGTGTCGGCATACTCGTTGGCCTTGTTGTTGTCGCCGGTTCCTTCTTGCTGTTTATTCCTGGGATTATAGCGACCGTTATGCTTTGGGTCGCGGTGCCGGTTGCTGTGGTCGAACGCACTGGAATATCAGCGAGCCTGTCAAGAAGTATCGAGCTTACAAAAGGATATCGCTGGCAAGTATTTGGCCTGATCTTGATCCTTGCCCTCCTGACTTGGGTCCTCAGCTTGGCCATTGGGGCCTTAATTGGCTTGGGCGCCTATTTCGCAACGGACAATGTGCTTTCGGAAACGGTGACCTTGATCATCAACATCGTCGTTCAAGGGTTTTCCGGGGCGCTTTTCGCCGTGGCCAGTGCAGTTGTTTATCATGATCTGCGAATTGCCAAGGAAGGCGCGAATGTTGAACAAATAGCGGCCGTCTTTGACTGACGGGCCGCGCGTCAATTGGTGTCGTGTTTGCTTTCGCGTCGTTTCCCAAGGAGGGCGCGGTTTTCCAAATGGCCGCGGAGCGCCATATAGAACGCTTCCAAAAAACGATCGGACCCGACCGACTGGTCCACGGACTCCCAATCAATCTTTTTTTGAATGCGCTCGGCCACTGAATCCCGAGTTTGCCGCGTGTTTGCACCGGTTTGGCGCAATACGTTCTCCAGTGTTTGCAATTCGTAAATGCCATAGATCGAGAGCTGTTTATCGGTAAAATGAATTGAATTTTGGTCAGGTGCGCCATGCCCTTGCGCCGCCATATCTGGCAATAGCGCGCTTTTTGGGGCTTCGACAACCCAGGTGCCCGCAACCATATCGCCGGCGCGCAAGCGATCCTTGTTGAAATAGGGCAACGTGACGAGCAATCCGACCCAAAGCATCGTCAACAAATTTACCCAAACATTTCCGCTGTTGGTTTCAGTAAGCAAGAGAGAAATCGGCAGAAAGAGCTCTATTTCACGCATTAAGTTGCGTGCGAATACGGCGCCAGGCTGCAAACGTCCGCCGGTTCTGTCGATTACCCGAATGCCAAGTGCCCGTTTCCCTGGCGTCATGCCCTGCCAACGCAATTCGAAGAAGATGAAATAGAAACTTCGAAACGCGAAGGAGAGAACCAGTCCAAATGCCAGGGCCCAGCCATAGGTGGCGACCGGCAGGAGTATGACTGCGATGAGTATGATTGCGATAAGGACCCCGATTATGATCGATAAGTCGATCAATACCGCGGCCAACCGTTCACCACGTTCGGCGAGCCGCAGGTGCAGGGGGACTCCTTCCGGTGTTACGATTTCGCGGTTGAGCCGGTCTGGCTTTTGCGTTGCTTCACCGTCACGAAGCGTCATCGGATCCTCGTTTCCCCGACCAAGAGAGATAGAGGACCCAGCAAAGAAGCATTCCGCCGCCAATCAGATATCGCAGGTTAGTATCGGTGATCAACTGGCGTCCGAACCCTTCCAGTAATGCGGCGACAAAAAACAGGCCAACGGCGCCAATGACAATTCGACTGGCTTCACGTCCCCGTTCCGCGAGATTGGTCGTGCGGCTTTTTCGGGTCGGGAAGATAAGCGCGGATGCGATTACGAAGCCGGCCCCGCCACAAAGCACAATCGCGAGAATTTCGGTCGTACCATGGATCAACAGCCACGCCCAAAAATCGATCGACAAGTCTCGTGAAGCGTAGAGCGCTGAGAACGCGCCGAGCATCAAGCCGTTCGTAAACAACAGAATGGCGGTTGGCACGCCAAATGCGAATCCCAAGGCGAAACAAAGCATGCCGATTTGAGCGTTGTGCGTGAACAGAAAGCTGGCGAACAAGTTTAGCTGTTCGGCGACAGTATCCGAATTATCATAAAGGCCGGCCTTGAGGTCCGCCGTCGTGCTCGTTGGCGCGCGGGAACCCGCAAGGCTCTCGGAAACAAAGCTGTAAAACCAATCCGTGTTGGTGATCGTCAGTGTATGACCAACAAACCATCCCAGAAAAATGATTGCGACGGAAAGAAACAATGGCCATTTGGCCGCGCGAACGGCGGCGGGAAAGTCATTCGCGAAGAACCGCCATAAACCATTGAAAATGCCTTCATGTGCGCCATAAACACAAAAATAAGCGCGCATCGCGAGGCTCTCAAGGTACCGCAATACATTCTGATCGAGGGAAATCGTACGGGCGACGGACAGCGCGGAAAGTGTCGCCCTGTAGAGCGCGGGGAGGCGCAACAATTCGTCGGGAGATAGAGCCGTCAGCCCATCCTTGTTGACCCGTTGAACCAAATCGTCGAGCTCGCGCCATGCCGCTTCCCGGCTGCGCCTGAAATCGACGCTTTTCAACTGCGGTTCGGTCACGCGGGGCTCCATCCCCATTTCTTCAACGCCTCCAACATTCAAATGAGTTCCTGCCGCTTGATCATCATATACCGGTTCAACAAATCAGCGCCGATCCGTTCGCTGGGCGCATTGATGCAGTGGACGCCGAGCCGGCGCAGCTTTTCGAACACGATCATTCGGTCGCGAATGACGGAATCGGCAATGACCGCTTGATTTACGGCCCGAATACTTGTCGGACGGGCTTCGACGGTGTCGTATAATGCCGGATCGCGCAACGCCACGAAGATAATCACGTGCCGTGCGGCCAGCCGCTGGACATTCTCGACCATCAATTCGGCGGTAATTGTATCGACGAAATCGGTTTGCAGGACAATAAGCGATCGCCGCTTCAAACGGCTGAAGAGTCCAACCAGTCCTAGGGTGAAGTTGGTTTCCTCGTGATGATAGTCGATTTCGGATGTCAGCCCTTGCAGGCGCGCAAAGTTCTGCATGCCGCCGACCGGTTCGGCGAGAAGCCGAACTTTTGAATCGAAACTGAAAACACCCACGCGGTCCCCGACGCGTAACGACGTATAGCCGAGCAATAACGCCGCATTAATGGCGTGGTCCAACTTGGGAATACCTTCCAAGGGACTGCTCATAAGGTGCCCGGTATCAAAGGCCAGTATGATTTGATGGTTCCGCTCGGTGCGAAACTCCTTGCAAACGAGCTTATGATGCCGCGCCGAATGCTTCCAATCGATGGACCGGTGATCGAGCCCGGGCATGTAGTCGCGCAACGCGTCGAACTCCGTACCGCTGCCGTGCTGAAGTTGAACCTTGACGCCGAATAGCGCATCCCAAGCGGTAAATTTGAGCGCCGCCCGACGGACAGCACGGACGTTTGGAACGATGGGAATTTTCCGACCCAAATTTTCCGTACGGCTCCGTCTGATCAATCGCATCGGGCCATACCAGCGAAGCCAGATTTTCTGAATTTCAGCAAGACCTCTTTGTTTCGGCTCCAGGTCAAATTCGAAATCCAGGCTGCTGCCACGTCGTAGCCAACCGTGCCGTTGCGGTGTTGCGTTTAGATTTTGCCCGAGATCGGCAATGGCCTCGACGAGCGTTGACGGGTGATTGCCGCGACTGGCAAGGGTCATGTGGAACGCATCTTTTTCGCCGACGTAAAGCGTGGACGGTATGTCGATGGCGACCTCGAATAAATCGAATGTCGGGGTGCGGATGGCATCCAATCCCGTGATAACGGCGGCAAAGGCGAGATACCCCATACCGAACGGCCAGAAACCTTCATCGATCAGGATCAATATGAGCGACAGGGGTATGCCCGTGGCGAACAGGGCGCAAGCGCGCAGGGTAGGCCGCATCAACGCGGCGCCGGAATTTGCTCGAGAATTTGCGCGATAACTTGATCGCAATCCGTCCCCTCGATTTCCGCTCCGGGGGCGAGGACGATCCGGTGCCGTAAAGCCGGCGGGGCTAACGCCTTCACATCGTCTGGGATTACGAAGTCACGTGCTTGCAAGGCCGCGTGCGCCCGAGCCGACGAAGCGAGCATTGTCGCGGCACGTGGTGAGGCGCCATACTGCAGCGAAGGATGCTCTCGGGTCGAGCGGACAATATCGACGATATAATCCGTTAAATCCTCGCTCAACCGAATCGTCGATACAAACCGCCGGATCGCCACGATATCTTCCAGCGATGCGACCGGCGAAATATCGAAATCCTCCAGCGTTGGCATCACGGTGCGATGTCCGTGCCGTTCGACGATGACGCGTTCTTCCTCCCGCGATGGATACTCCAGTATGTGCTTGAAGAGAAACCGGTCGAGTTGTGCTTCGGGCAACGGGTAGGTGCCTTGTTGTTCGATTGGGTTTTGCGTTGCGATGACCATGAAGCCGTCACCCAAATCATGCGTATCGCTATCAATTGTAACGGTGCGCTCATGCATCGCCTGCAGCAACGCGGCTTGGGTTTTTGGTGGCGTCCGGTTGATTTCATCGGCGAGTAGAAGCTGGGTAAATATGGGGCCTTTTGTCAGCGAAAAGGTGTTGGTTTGGAAGTTGAACAGATTGGTGCCGATGACGTCGCCGGGCATCAGATCGGGTGTAAACTGGATTCGCCCGAAATCTAGCGACAGGCCGAGCGCAAAAGTTCGGGCAAGTAGCGTTTTAGCCGTTCCCGGAACGCCTTCGAGCAGGATATGGCCCTCGGCCAAAAGGCTCACAAGCAGCAAATCCAGAGCCGCGTCCTGCCCGACGACAATCTGACGGACTTGTTCACGAAGCTTCCGACTAGTTTCCTGAATTGCGTCCAGGTCCATCAAGCATCTCCTGCTTCCATTGATGTAGGTTTTGCGCCATCCGTAACACTCGCTCGTCATCTATACTGTGATGAGACATCGCTTTCTCGATTTCGTCTTGCAGCGTGCGATACGAACGTCGAACGTTTCGCGTGGTCCCGACACGATCGATCCATGCGATCAATTCAGTTTCGTTCAAGCGCCGAGGCGCGTGGAGCCGTTGTGCAACCGTCCGCAATGCGACGGTCGGATACCGTCTGACGATAGCGGTTCCGTGGCCGGCTTCTTGCAGAAGGTCGGCGGCATTTTCGATCAAACCCATTTCGCTTTCCCGGCTCTGCCGCGCTGGCGAAATCGGTGAGCCAAAACGGCCCGTTGCGGCGCATAGCAATATGGCGAAGGCGACCAATGCCAAGAGCGTGGGAACAATAAACGGGACTTCGAATACTTGCCGCCACAGATTTGGGTTGCTCCGAAAGCCATGCACCGTTTCGTCGATAATAATCGAACCGTCGGCAGGCCGAAAAAGCGATAACAGATCGAATAAAAGCGCCGCGTTGTTTTCCTTTCCAATGCCATGGTTGGCTAGGATATCCGGATCTGAAATTACGAAGACCCAACCACTATCCAGTTTTACGCCGCCGACAAGAATACCATCCCCGCTTGCGACAATCGGTATAAGGTCTTCGGAGGCAATTAGTTGTGGCCGGTCGATCGCGGGCACTCCCCGGGATCGGATCGCCGCCCAAAGGAGGTCGTTGTCTAGCTGTCCGGGCCTAATTTTATGCAAGTCAGCGAGGGAGGTATTTTTCCATTTGGGCTCGGATTCGACACGTGAGACTGTTGCGTTTGGCAAAAAGGCTGACAATATTCGCTCGACTGACTCCACAGGTAGCAGGCCAACGCCTTGAACCCACGAGGGGCGGTTGAGAGCCGGGAAACCATAGCGTTTTGGCAAGACAAGCAGGGTTCGCTCCGCTAGCGGCAGGCCGCCGCCTTTGGTAATTTCCCGCTGCAGTGGTTCCGCGACGATTAGCAGTGTGCTGTCATTAGCCTTGGTGACCGAATTGCTTCGGCTCACGATAACTGGAATATTTTGCCCCCGTAGGAGCTCGAGGAAAGCGGCGTGGCCTATTGCGGATTTCGAAAAGCTGTTGGTGCCGCTGGTTTGCGAACCATCGTCAAAGATACTGAAGAACGCGGCACCGGCGAACGCGAATACGCCGGCAAATATCAGCAATGCGAGTGTGCGAGGCGAGAAGTTGGCGGAGTCTTGCAGGGTCACGACAAGTCGGACGCGACAATGTCGCGATACCCTTCAAGGCATTTCTTGTACACGCTCTGCCGAATTTTTTGTCCCCCAAAATGACCGATTTCCACCGCCGACACGATGAAGGCGAGATTTGCGCGCGATCGCGCGGGCAGTGGTGCGCGCTCCAATAGCTCGCGGCTGGTCAGCGCCGCGTCGCGTACTGTTGGAATCTGCGTGCGTAGGAATTCGAAACAATGCAACAAAAGCAGATGAACCGCTTCACCGAAACGTCCCGCCTGCGCCAAACGTTCGACTTCCTCGAAAGCCGAAAGCGGCCCGCCATCATTTTGCGATTGTTTTGCAAGCGCGTTTTCTGATTGCGTCATTTCCTGCCCCAGAAACGTTGTGAGCCACCGTGTCCGTGATATGCGATCGGCTAGGAAGGCCACGACTAGGATAGCCGCGACTGCCGCGAACACCCATATGAGCATTTCGGCCACGGGCCCAATTTCAAGACGGATCGGCTGGGTGACTTTATTCGCCTTCTTCGACGGTGGCAGGGTACGTTGGTAGCTGCTATCCGATAAAATCGATTCGATATCTTCTCGGATATCCGCGTGGGCTGAACCGGCGCCCAAAAATGTCATTGCGGTCAAGACGAGAATGAGGTGTGCGATGATGCGTCTGCGCTTGTGACGGCGCTCGGTAGTGGGGATATCGCGGCGCTCCAGCTCTATCGGTTTTCGCGTCAGATGTTCCATGTCGTTTCTTGCTGAAGCAGGTTTGGCGGAGATCGTAAATCTGCTCTATATTTTTGAAATTAGGCCAAATTGACGTGCAAATTGGATCATCAAAGTGATTTCGATTTATCACGATTTTCTCCAGTATAGTCTTAGATGTGGTGTTGCCGAAAGAAATCACGCAAAAGTAGGAAAGCGTCAGACGGTCTATAAGCCGGGTTTTGTTCCCGCCCGCGAGGGCGTTCGATGGCCATTCATCTGGGACGCCCGTTACCGGACGCCTCGCGCGACCTACCCGGGCGGCAGCCCGAAAACATGCCTTCCGAAGCCGGAGCCCCGAAATGCCGCCCCTATGTGGTCTTGCTCCCGGTGGGGTTTACAATGCCGCTTCCGTTGCCGGTCGCGCGGTGCGCTCTTACCGCACCATTTCACCCTTACCCGCCGTGGCCGAAGCGTAGGCGGGCGGTATATTTTCTGTTGCACTTTCCCTAGGGTCGCCCCCGCCGGATGTTATCCGACACCGTGTTTCCGTGGAGCCCGGACTTTCCTCCCCCCAGCATGATTTCTCAGCCCGAAAGGCAGCCATCCGACCGTCTGACACTGCTTTCATAGCTTGGCGGAGAAATTAGTCAATCATCGTCAAGAGTCCCGCGAGCAAACTTGCGCATGATGCGTCCGGGACTCCATCAATCCTGGTTGGTCGAAAATGCCGTTGAAATGCTGCAACCGCTGAATCCATGTCGCTAATGTCGTAACCGTATTGGTCGAGCATTGCAGCGATACCCTGCGTGTGGACGTTCCGAGGTTCCGGCCAGAGCCCAAGCCCCGCCGTCGCGAAGCCGCGCCAGTCGAAATACTCTCCAGGATCGCATTTACGGGCCGGGGCAATGTCCGAATGGCCGACGATATTTCGCGCCGCTATCGAATGGCGGTCGACGATTTCGGTCGCGAGTGTACTCAATGCCGCCACCTGTGCCGCAGGGAAGGCCCGATATCCGAATTCATGCCCGGGGTTGACGAGCTCGATACCAATCGAACGACTGTTGATATCCGTGTTGCCGCGCCAATAGGCAACGCCAGCGTGCCAGGCACGCCGGCCTTCGTCGACCAACTGCAATATCGTACCGTCCTCATCCACCATATAGTGCGCACTGACTTCAGTTGCGGGATCCGTCATATGGCTTAGGGCGGCGTTCGCATCGACCATGCCAGTGTAGTGCAGGACCAACATATCAACGACCGATCCGTCGGGCCGAGGACCGTGATTTGGTGAGGGATGGGAAATGATCGGCAGCATGTTTGATTGCAAAGGGGTTTGCTCTTTTTCAGCTCGCGAGCGCCTCGCGTTTGATTTCAAGTTCAAGCCAACGCTCTTCTGCTTGTTCTTTTTCTCGTTGTGCTGTTTCGAGTTGTGTGGCGGCTGCTTCGAATCCGATCCGGTTACGTTGGACAAAGGTCGGGTCGGCTAATCTAACTTCGAGACCCTCGATTTGAGCCGAAAGCACTTCGATACGTTCCGGCAGCGCGTCCAAGTCAGATTTCTCGCGATAGCTCAGTCGCCCCCGCTTCGAGGCAGGCTTCGTTTGGCTTTGTTTCGCGGGCCTCGCGACACGTGTATTTGCAGTCTGCGCTGTCGGCCGTTGCCGGCGGTAATCCTCATAACCGCCGACATATTCGCCAACTTCCCCGTTGTCTTCCACCGCGATGACGCCACTGACCAGCCTGTCGAGAAAATCCCGGTCGTGGCTGACCAGAAGAAGTGTCCCGTCGTACTCGCTTAGCATATCTTCGAGCAGGTCGAGCGTATCCAAGTCCAAATCGTTGGTCGGTTCGTCCAGAACCATGAGGTTGCATGGTTTTGCTAAATTCATGGCGAGGGCAAGCCGGTTCCGTTCGCCGCCGGACAAGGTCGATACCGGACTCCGTGCTCGCGATTCGTCGAACAGGAAATCCTTTAGATAGGCGACAACATGCCGTTGACGGCCTTGAACGATCAGGCTATCCCCGCCTTCGGGACAGAGCGTATCCCACAGTGATTTATCCGGATCCAAAACAGCGCGCTTCTGATCGGAATGCATCAACTCCAGACGCGCGCCGAACTTTATTCGGCCTGAATCTGGCGCCAGCTCGCCGGTCAACATGCGAAGAAGAGTGGTTTTTCCTGCGCCGTTGCGGCCGATAATGCCAATTCGGTCGCCGCGCAGGATGCGGGTTGAAAAATCCCGAATGACGATGTTGCCGTCAAAGGATTTCGAGATACCGTCGGCGTCGATCAGGACCCGGCCGCTTTCGGGGGCGTTGGCCGCCGACAGAGCCGCCCTCCGGTCTGGTCTGATAAGCGCGGCGCGGGCCTTTCGCAAGCTGTCGAGTTTGCGTAGCCTGCGCTGATTGCGTCGTCGTCGAGCCGTGACGCCACGATGGAGATACCGCGCTTCCGCTTTGAGATGCTGTTCGACACGGTTTCGTTCTTGCTCTTCGTCCG
>JAJFJC010000428.1 GCA_021774385.1 Alphaproteobacteria bacterium | reverse complement strand
GATGCTACCCCGTCGCCACGATCGCGCTCGTGCATCCGCTCGTCGAAGCGGGACTGCTGCCGGCGGATTGGCCGCTCACCGTCAATGCCGTTTCGGGATATTCCGGCGGCGGAAAAGGGCTCATCGCGGCGTTCGAAAATTCTGCGGCGGAAAACCACACCGACGACAATTTCCAGATTTACGGCCTGGCGCTGGAGCACAAGCACGCACCGGAAATCCACAAATACACGGGATTGACGCATCGGCCCTTGTTCGTGCCGAGTGTCGGCCGCTATCACCAAGGCATGATCGTGCAGGTGCCATTACAGCTTTGGGCGTTGCCGTCACAGCCCAAACCAGCCGACCTGCACGCGGTGCTGAGCGATTATTATGCCGACCGGCGGTTCGTAATCGTGCCCTCAATGGCGGACACGGCGGACATCAGCCGTTTGGAACCCGAAGCCCTAAACGACACCAATGAGCTGCGTCTGCATGTGTTCGGAAATGAGGAGCAGGGACAGGCGGTCCTCGTCGGCCTGCTCGACAATCTCGGCAAGGGAGCGTCCGGTATGGCCGTGCAAAACATGAACATCATGCTGGGCCTGCCGGAGGATACGGGACTGTCGTAAGGCGTTATTCCGCTGCGGCGCTCGCCGCGCCTGTGACACGCGCGGCGCAGTATTTGAATTCGGGAATCTTGCCGAACGGGTCGAGTTGTGGGTTCGTCAGGACGTTCGCCGGTGCCTCCGCGAAGCAGAAAGGGATAAAAATCAACCCTTCGGGTATCGCACCATCGACGCGTGCCATAAGTTCGATTGTCCCGCGCCGGGTTTCGACGCGGACCTTGTCCCCGGCCTTCAAGCCAAGCTTATGCAGGTCGCGTGACGACATTTGCGCGATCGCTTCCGGTTCGAGTTGATCAAGCACTCGGCTGCGGCGGGTCATGGCGCCGGTGTGCCAATGTTCCAATTGCCGTCCCGTCGTGAGCACCATCGGATACTCTTCATCGGGCTGTTCGTGTGGCGGGATGATGTCCGCGGGCACCAGCTTGCCTCGTCCCGAAGCTGTTGGAAAGCCGTCGCCAAAGACGATTTCGTTGCCGGGTTGATCGGGGCCATCGACGGGGTAGGTGACAGCGCTTTCCCGCTCGAGCCTTTCCCAGGTGATGTTATCAAGCGAACCCATGACATCTTTCATTTCGGCGAACACATCGCTGGGATGTATGTAGTTCCAATCGAGTCCAATCCGTTTCGCAACTTCTTGAATGATCCACCAGTCCTGGCGGGCATCGCCCGGCAGTTCAAGCGCGCGGCGGCCCATCTGTACCTGGCGGTTGGTGTTGGTGACCGTGCCGTCTTTCTCCGGCCAGGCGGAGGCGGGCAGGACGACATCGGCATGAAATGCGGTCTCGGTCAAAAACAAATCCTGGACGACCAGATGTTCGAGCTTGGCAAGCGCCTCACGGGCATGATCGGCGTCCGGGTCGGACATCGCCGGGTTCTCGCCCATGATGTACATGCCCTTGATGATGTCGTCATGAACCGCGTCCATGATCTCGACTACCGTCAGGCCCCGGTTCGGGTCCAACGGCGTGCCCCATACATCCTCGAAGTTACCGCGGACGTCTTCGGAACCGACAGCCTGATAATCCGGGTAGAAAATGGGGATCAGACCGGCGTCCGATGCGCCCTGCACATTGTTCTGGCCGCGTAGGGGGTGCAGGCCGGTGCCCGGCCGGCCGACCTGTCCAGTGATCAGGGAGAGCGCAATCAGGCAACGGGCATTGTCTGTGCCGTGTGTGCTCTGAGAGATGCCCATGCCCCAGAAAATGATCGACGATTCCGCGCGGGCATAGCTGCGCGCCACGGTGCGCAGGGTCTCGGCGTCGATCCCGCAAATCTGTGACATCGCCTCCGGGGTGAAGTCGGCGATATGTTCCTTCAGGCTTTCGAAACCCTCGGTCTGGGATTCGACATACTGCTTGTCATACAAATCCTCAGTCACGATGACATTCAACAGCGCGTTCAGCATGGCGACATCGGTTCCCGGACTGAACTGCAGCATATGTGTCGCGTGCTTCTTCAGGGCCTGCCCACGGGGGTCCATGACCACCAGGGACGCGCCGCGCTTAGTAGCCTGCTTGAAGAATGTCGCCGCGACGGGGTGGTTTTCCGTCGGGTTGGCGCCAATAACGATGATGAGCTCGGAATCTCTGCAGGCCGTGAAGGGAGCGGTAACCGCGCCGGAACCGATACCTTCCATCAACGCCGCCACGGACGAGGCATGGCAGAGGCGCGTGCAATGATCGACATTGTTGGTGCCAAAACCGGTCCGGACCAGCTTCTGAAACATATAGGCTTCTTCATTCGAGCCCTTGGCGGAACCGAATCCGGCGAGCGCTTGCGAACCGTCGCGATCCCGGATGGTCTTGAGGCCACTGCCGGCACGCTCCAACGCTTCTTCCCAGGTCGCTTCGCGGAAATGGGTCCACGGGTTAGAAGGGTCGATATCGATTTCCGCGCTTTTTGGTGCATCGTCGCGGCGGATCATCGGTTTGGTCAGGCGGTGCGGGTGTTTCACGTAGTCAAAGCCGAAGCGGCCCTTGACGCAGAGCCGGTTCTCATTCGCGGGGCCAGTGCGGCCCTGGACGGCGGCAATCTCGTTGTCTTCATTGATCTGATAGGTGATCTGGCAACCGACACCGCAATAAGGACAGACGCTCTCGACTTCACGCAGCGGTTCGGTCTTGCCGATGCCGTTCTCGTTGACCAGGGAAGCCTCCATCAAGGCGCCTGTCGGGCAAGCCTGCACGCATTCGCCACAGGCGACGCAGGTGCTGTTACCCATAGGGTCGTCGAAATCGAAGACGATTTTGCTGCCATGTCCGCGATAGGCCATGCCGATGACATCGTTGACCTGGACCTCGCGGCACGCACGGACGCAAAGATTGCAATTGATACAGGCGTCGAGATTGACGGCCATCGCGGTGTGGCTGGAGTCGGCCTTATGCGGTGTCCGCGCGGGTAGGCGGCTGTCGGATACGTCGACATGATCCGCCCAGTGCCAGAATTTCGATTTTGGATCGTGCGTAACAGGGCGCTCGGGTTGGTCCGCCGCCAGCATCTCGAAGACCATCTTGCGCGCGCTCTTGGCGCGGCTCGAAACGGAGTTCACCACCATACCAGGGTTTGGCGTGCGGATGCAGGAGGCGGCAAGGACGCGTTCGCCTTCGATTTCCACCATACAGGCGCGGCAATTGCCGTCCGGCCGGTAACCCGGTTCGGGAGAATGGCACAAATGGGGGATTTCGACACCGAGCCGACTGGCGACCTGCCAGATCGTTTCACCCGGTTGCGCTTCGACGTCGTCGCCGTTCAGCGAAAAGGTTACGGTGTCGGTCATACGACCTCCTCACGGAAATGCTTCAGGACCGAGAATAACGGATTTGCCGCCGCCTGACCGAGGCCGCAAATCGAGGCGTCGGCCATGGCGCGGCCAAGTTCTTCGAGTAAAGGCACGTCCCAATCGCGATCCGACATTAGGGCGACGGCCTTTTCGGTGCCGACACGGCAGGGTGTGCATTGGCCGCAGCTTTCGTCTTCGAAAAACCGCATCAGGTTGCGCGCGACGTCACCCATATCGTCTTTGTCGGACAGGATGACCACGGCGTGCGAGCCCACGAAACAGCCTTCGGATTCAAGCTTTCCGAACTCCAGTGGTAAATCGCCTTTCGACGCCGGCAGGATACCGCCAGACGCGCCGCCGGGCAGATAGGCCTTAAACGTATGGCCATCCGCCATACCACCGCAAAACTCGTCGATGAGCTCTTGCACGGTAACGCCGGCGGGCGCGAGTTTCACGCCCGGTTCAGCGACCCGGCCCGAAACCGAATAGCTTCGCAAACCCTTGCCGCCATTGCGTCCTTGATCGCCGAACCAGGTGGCACCTTTTTCGACGATGTCGCGGATCCAGAACAGCGTTTCGACATTATTGACCAGGGTAGGGCGGTCGAACAGGCCAACTTGCGCAACATATGGTGGGCGATGTCGCGGCAGCCCACGCTTCCCCTCGATACTCTCGATCATCGCCGATTCTTCGCCGCAGATATAAGCGCCCGCGCCGCGTCGCAGTTCGATCGAATCTTCCTTTGCGAGGCCGGCAGCAACCAGTTTGGGCATTTCGATCTGTAGTAATTTCCGAATTTGCGGGTATTCGTCGCGCAAATAGATGTATGCGCGTTCCGCTTCGACCGCCCAGACGCCGATCAGCATGCCTTCGAGGAAACGGTGCGGGTCGGTCTCCAGATAGTGCCGGTCCTTGAAGGTTCCCGGTTCGCCTTCATCGGCATTAATAGTCATATAGCGCGGTTTCGGCTCGGCTCTGACCAATTGCCATTTCCGGCCCGTGGGAAATCCCGCGCCGCCAAGGCCACGCAGTCCAGAATCGTCCAGCGCGGCAAGGATGTCTTCAACGGTCTTGCCGCCGTCGAGACACGACCGAAGCAGGGCATAACCGCCATCCGCGCAGTACGCATCAAAGCCCCGGTAATCGGGAATCGTTGGCGAAGTGTCGCCGCCGCTCACCGCTGCGTCGACCGACGCGACCGTCGCGTTTGTTACATGGGCATGGCCGACTTCGGCAACCGGGGGGCAATCGCAACGTCCCATGCAGGGGGCGGGAACGACGCGGACCGCGCCATCATATTTGGTTCTGAGGTCCTTCAGGAGCGTTTGTGCGCCCATCATCTCACAGGTCAGGCTGTCGCAGACGCGAACGGTGACGGCAGGCGGGCGTTCTTCGTCGTCCTTGACGATGTCAAAATGAGCGTAGAACGACGCAACTTCATACACCTCCGCCAGGGGAAGGCGCATTTCATCGGCCAAGGCCACCATGTGCGGTGCGGGCAGACAACCCTGCGAATCCTGGATTAAATGAAGATGCTCAATCAGCAGATCCCGGTTGCGCGGTTTGTCGCCCAGCAGTGCCAATACATCTTCTTGCGCCGCCACATCCAGTTGGCGGCCCTTGGGATGGACTCGTCCCTTGCCCCGTCCCCGGCCCGGATGCCGCCGTTTACGGATCGTCTTTTCACCCTCGGACATACGTTGCTCCGCGCTTCGAACGGCCTAGAACAGCCCTTCGACGTCGCCTTTATCATTGATGTGAATTTCATTCGCAGCCGGAACGCGTGGCAGCCCGGGCATGGTCATGATGGCGCCGCAAATGACGACGAGGAATTCCGCCCCGGCCGAGAGGCGAACCTCCCGTACGGGGACGGTAAAGCCTGACGGCGCTCCCTTGAGGTCGGGGTCGGTGGAGAAGCTGTATTGCGTCTTCGCCATGCAAACTGGGAACTTGCCGTAGCCATCTTTTTCATATTGTGCGATCTGGTTCATGACGCTGGCATCGGCGGTGGCGTCGTCGGCGCCGTAGATTTCCTTTGCCACGGTGCGGATTTTGTCCCAAAGGGTCAGATCGTCGCCGTAGAGTGGTTTGAAGTTCGCTTCGCCGGCATCGGCGATTTCGGCAACCTTTGTGGCCAGCTCTTCGGTACCGGCACCGCCGTTCGCCCAGTGCGAGCAAACAAAAGCGCTGACGCCAAGTCCGTCGCAATATTCGCGTACAACCGCCATTTCAGCGTCCGTGTCGGCGATGAACTGGTTGATCGCGACGACCGGCGGAACATCGTATTTGCGGATATTGCCGATATGGCGTCCCAGATTTTCGAGACCGGCACGGACGGCTTCGACATTTTCCTTGCCGAGATCGCCGCGTGCGACGCCGCCATGCATCTTGAGCGCCCGAACGGTTGCGACCACAACGGCAGCGGCAGGTTTTAAGCCGGCTTTACGGCATTTGATATCGAAGAATTTCTCCGCGCCGAGATCGGCGCCAAAGCCGGCCTCGGTGACCACGTAATCGGCCATCTTCAGCGCGGTCGTCGTCGCCAGAACAGTGTTGCAACCATGCGCGATATTGGCGAACGGGCCGCCGTGAATGAAGGCGGGGTTGTTTTCCAACGTCTGCACCAGATTCGGCATCAAGGCGTCCTTGAGCAGGACGGTCATGGGGCCATGCGCCTTGACGTCGCGGGCGCGGATCGGTTCACGGTCGCGGGTGTAGCCGATGACGATATTGGAGAGGCGTTCCTGTAGGTCGTCAAGATCGCGCGCCAGGCAGAAGATCGCCATGACTTCGGACGCCACGGTGATATCGAACCCTGTTTGCCGCGGAAAGCCGTTGGCGACACCACCAAGCGAGGAGACGATATCCCGCAAGGCACGTTCGTTCATATCCATTGCGCGCCGCCAGGTGACCCGGCGCGCATCGATGTTGAGGTCGTTGCCCCAATAAATATGATTATCGATCAGGGCCGAGAGCAAGTTGTGTGCCGTGCCAATGGCATGCAGGTCGCCGGTGAAATGGAGATTGATGTCCTCCATGGGAACGACCTG
>JAJFJC010000427.1 GCA_021774385.1 Alphaproteobacteria bacterium | reverse complement strand
TCATTACCAGCGCCGGCGATCGCATCGGTCCCGGTGAAATCGAAGATTGCTTGATGACCCATCCTGCGGTGGCATTGGCGGCCGTCGTTGGCGTCCCCAATCCGATCAGAACACAGGGAATCAAAGCCTACATCGTGTTGCGTGAAGAGTTGACGTCGTCGGCGGAACTGACCAGGAAAATTCAGGATTTCGTCAAGACACGACTCGCGGCACACGAATATCCGCGTTCGATCGAATTCCCCGACGAACTGCCAATGATCACAACAGGGAAAATTATGCGCCGCGAATCACGCGCGCGGGACGACGCTTAAAGACCGACGACGAGACGGCCTCGCACTTGCCCCTTAAGGATATCGCTTGCCGCCGACGGCACATCCTCCAAACCGATCTCCTCGGTCAGCGAATCGAGCCGATCCATTGGCAGGTCATCAACGAGCCTTTGCCAAATTCGCATTCGATTTTCAAAAGGCTGCATTACCGAATCGATACCAAGTAAATTGACGCCCCTTAGCAGAAAGGGGAGTACGGTACTTTCTAGGTTCGCGCCACCAGCAAGCCCGCAAGCGGCGACGGAGCAACCATATTTGGTGTGCGCCAAGACGCGCGCCAGAGTCGTCCCGCCCACCGTATCGATGGTTCCAGCAAAACGTTCCTCTTCCAACGGCCGCTTCGAGGGTTCCGATAGTTCCGCACGATCGACAATTTCAGAGGCCCCCAAGGCGCGCAGATAGTCATGCTGCTCCGCGCGGCCGGTCGATGCCGCGACCGTATAGCCTCGCTTGGCAAGTATCGACACGGCAACGGAACCAACGCCGCCGGCAGCCCCCGTGACCAACACGGTCCCGGAATCCGGAACAAGCCCGTGATCTTCCAGTGCCGCGACGCAAAGCATTGATGTAAAGCCCGCCGTACCGATTGCCATGGCACGCTTGTCGGTCAACCCATCGGGCAAGGGAACCAGCCAATCCGACTTCACGCGAGCCATTCCCGCATAGCCCCCCCAATGCATTTCGCCAACCCGCCAACCTGTCAAGACGACGGCATCTCCAGGCTTGTACTTATCGCTTTCGGATGATTCGACAACTCCGGCGAAGTCGATGCCGGGCACATGCGGATAGTCACGAACCAGCCGCCCAATTCCATTGACAATCATACCGTCTTTGTAATTGAGCCCGGAATAGGTCACCCGGACAGTTACGTCACCATCGGGCAGTTCGTCCGCACTCATTTCGCGGATCGTGCTGGTAACCTTGCGATCTTCTTCGGTTAGTACCAGAGCGGGAAATTGGTCGGCCATACTTACTTTTCTCCTCAATCGGCTACGCGTGGGGCTGCTTAGCGCAACGCTTCCAAGATCGAGATATAATTCGCGACCCCGGCCCCACCCATGTTGAACAAACCCGCCAGCTTCGCATCCTTAACTTGCATACCGCCGGCTTCACCACGAACCTGCATCGCAGACAACACATGCATCGAAACGCCAGTGGCGCCGATTGGGTGGCCCTTTGATTTAAGTCCTCCAGATGGGTTAACCGGGAGCTTGCCGTCCTTTGCCGTAATTCCATCCATGATAACCCGCGCGCCCTGCCCAGGCTCGGCCAACCCCATGGCTTCATATTCCATGAGCTCCGCCGTCGTAAAACAGTCATGAGTTTCAACCAAACTAAGGTCGTCGAGAGTCAAGCCGCCTTTCTCCAACGCACCTGCCCAGGCCCGGGCTGCGCCGCTAAGGAACGTCATATCGCGCCCACTCATCGGCAACAGATCGTTGACCTGGTTTGTTGAGCGGAACACGACGGCTTTCGGCATCGTGAGGGCCGTGTCCATGTCCGCCAGCACGACCGCTGCCGCACCGTCGGAGACTAAAGAGCAGTCCGTCCGTTTCAATGGACCCGCGACATAAGGATTTTTTTCTGATTCATGGCGGCAAAATTCGTAGCCCAAATCCTTACGAAGCTGCGCGTAGGGATTATCACAACCATTTTTGTGGTTCTTCGCGGCAATCCGCGCGAGCGCGTCTGTTTGATCGCCATATTTCTGAAAATATTGTTGCGTAATCTGTCCAAAGACACCCGCGAAACCGCCTTCGATTTCCGCATCTTCCTTTAAATAACTGGCCTTCATCAGGATGTTGCCAATTTCCGCACCCTGCGTATCAGTCATTTTCTCGACACCAACGACCAGCACCAGCCGGCCCCGTTTGGCATCCAAGAAGTTTACACCCTGATGAATTGCCGCGGAACCGGTCGCGCAAGCGTTTTCAACCCGCGTCGCCGGTTTATAACGCAGAGCCTCGCTCGCCTGAAGGACGAGCGAGGAGCCGAAATCCTGCGGCGAAAACCCGCCATTGTAGAAACCGAGATAGATAGCATCAATGTCCGCAGGCGCTACGCCGGCATCGGCGATCGCATCGGTCGCCACGCGAACGATCAGGGCTTCAACATCCTCATCGAGTCTGCCGAACTTCGAATGAGTCCAACCAACCATGCATGCGGTCATGGTACTGCCTCCTAATTTGCATTTTCCAACGCGCACCATAACAGCACGCACAAGTTAGAGCCATGCTACTTTAGGACACAGACGGTGCGATATCGACATAACAGCAAAGCTAGGATACAGGTGCGTTCAAGCCACCTTTCCATTCCAACAGAAAGATTGGAACCAACTCGGGAAACCCCTTTAGTTCATAGTCACCTTTCTTGGCGAATTTGTAACTTTTCCCCGTGCACATCTCTCGGACAAGGTTTGACACGGCAATCTCTTCGCCTTCCGCCTTGCTGAGAACGCGCGCAGCCATCTGCACCGGCGTACCGAAAATATCGCCATCCTCGTGAATTGGTTCGCCGGCGTTGACGCCGATGCAGAGGCCTAAGCCAAGGTCGGGGTTCGCACCGTTCGATCGTTGACATGCCTCCTGCATCGCGACCGCCCCTTCCACGGCGTTCGTGATCTGTGCGAACGTCGCCATGATACCGTCGCCCGTATGTTTGATCTCCTTACCGCCATGCAGCGCCAGCGCATCGCGCACGATGGCGTTGTGTTCGTGCACGACAAGCTGCGCCGCATCGTCACCGCGCTCCTGCGTCAAAGCCGTCGACCCAACGATATCCGTAAACAGCACAGCCACGAATTCCTTCGCATTCTTCGAAGTGACCGACGTCGGATCATTCCATTCATCGATCGCCTCGACGATCGACAGCTCGCCATCCGGATTCTGCATATGACCCGCGAGCGCGCTCCGCCCTTTTTCGTACATCTGAAAGTATTTCGGGTTCACCAAATATTCTTCGATGTTACCGCAAAATCCCCGCGCCATTTCCTCGGTGTGGCCCAAGATTTGAACATGGGAGCACAAGATATCGCTCATCTCCTGCTCGGACAGTCGATGGCGCGAAGCCATATATTCTCCCGCGCCGGAAAAAAACAAAGTTAGCCCAAACCGGTTGAAGGCGTTAAGCGGATGGCCTGCTTTCGCAAGAGGTTCCAACGAATCCCGGATGAACTTCAGCATTTCACCACTGACATCCGGTTTCTTGCCTTTCGCCACGGGGACAGCTTTCTCGCCGTCCGCGTCGGCCGATTCCTCTTTTTCGCCGTCATCTTCAACTGGCTCGGAAGGCGCCGCATCCTCGGTTTCGCTTTCGACAGCATCTGTATCGGGCAGGTCCCCCGACGAGTCGTCGAAGTCGTCATCCATTTCGACCGATGCGGCCGGACCGTTGTCGAGGCTGCCGCTCGTTTCGCTTTCAAGGTTCGGCGCGGGTGAAGGATGCGCGGTGGCAAGTTGTGGCTGTCGCCGTCCGGACGCTTGTATCGTGGGTACGTAGCGCTTCAAAAGCGGAACGAAAATAAAGATAAAGCTGACCAGGAAAACGGAAATAATGATCGATTGCGACACCGTTTTGCCGGGAACGATGCCGAATGACGGCAAGAACTGAACAAGGACATACGCGATATAAGCAACCGTCAAGGCACCCATCAGGCTCACGCTGGCAACGCCGAGAAGGCGAGGCAATACGTCAGCGAGTGTCGGTCCATCGCTTGTGGGCGCCGGCATCGGCTTAGGCGTTGATTTCCGCTTTTTCTTCGGAGCCGCCCGTTTTGACGGCTTCTTTTCGTCGCCCTTCTTGCGCCATGCACCGTCCGTGTCGCCCGACTCTTGCTGAGCTGCAGGCGCTGCCGGCTTCGGGGCGCTTCCGGCATTTTCCGTTACAGCGGCAACGGGCGGTGGCGAGGTCAATTTCGGGCTGTGATAGATAACGGCTTGGCGCGCGGTATTGCTGTCTTTGCTATAGGTTTCCCGGACGACGCAAACCGCTTCGAAACGCCCTTTGGCATCCAGTTCTTTCGCGTTTTCGAGGCACTCGTCGCGCTGATGGATCGAGTAGTTGGCATGGATACTCCAACGACCACCCTTCAGACCGTAAATCTCAAGCGATATGGAACGGCTGGAACTCACGGATTAACCTCGCACCAGATATCTCACGAGCGACCGCATCAT
>JAJFJC010000426.1 GCA_021774385.1 Alphaproteobacteria bacterium | reverse complement strand
CCTTATCGTGTGAAAGGGTTCGATGAAGAAGACTACTCATGCGCCGCCCTCGATAGGATTGTGCCTTGTTCCTTGGCCTTAAAGCCGACCACGAAGGTTCCGCCGAGATCGAAGACCGGTCTTTTGATAAGTGTCGGGTTGGCATGCATCAATGTGATCGCCGTTGAGTGATCGACCGACTCCTTGGCCTCGTCGGCTAGGTTTCGCCACGTTGTGCCGCGTCGGTTCAGGAGTTGCTCCCAACCAAGGCTGTCAGCCCACGTTTCGAGCGATTGGCGTTCCAGGCCGTCGGCGCGATAATCGTGAAACCGATGCTTCAGGCCTTCCGCGGCGAGCCACTTCAATGCCTTGCGGCAGGTGTCGCAGTTCTTGATGCCGTAAACAATTATCATTTTGCCCGCCTGGAACAATGAACCCCTTTAAGACGCGGGTTTTCGTGGCATCCGTACCAGCAGAACCAAGGGCAGCGCAAGGGCGCTCGCTACTGTAAAGGCGCCGAACGCATTCAGAAATCCGATCATGTCCGCTTGGCGGTCGAGCTCTATGCTGATCGCGGCCAGGCCACTGACGCCGCTAATATCGAACGCTTCATGATTTACGGGGAAGCCCAGCAGTTTGTTGAAGGGAGAAATAAACTCCGTCATACGAGCGTAATTTATGCTCGACGTCCGAACCAGTATCGTCACGCTGAGCGATATGAAAATGCTGCTGCCGACATTTCGCAAAAGATGAAAGACGGACATTGTTTGCGCAAGCTTGGTGTTGTCGATCGTCGCGAAGGTGGCAATGGTGAGTGGCACCCATAAGATGCCAACGGCGAGCCCTTGTACCGCGCTGGACAATCCGACATCGAAACTTGTTACATTCATGTCGAACGTCATCATGTGCCATCCGGACCAAACCAAGAGCCCAAAACCGATGAGCATGCCGATTCGAGGATCGAGCTTACCAACCCATACAGCGAGGAAGAACCCAAGAAGCGCGCCGCCCCCGCGGGCACTTAACAAGAGCCCGATGATTGATTCGGGATATCCGGCAATACCCTTCAACATCGGCGGTAGCATGACCATGGGTGTAAAATTCAGCATGCCATAAATCAGCACGATAACGAGTCCGATCGCGTAATTCCTATTTAGCAAAAGCTTGGGATCAAGAAGGGGTTGGCGGCTGATTAAACTGTGAACTATGAAAATGTAAAAAGCGAAGGCACCGAACGCGGCTTCGAAAATAATTTCCGGTGATTCGAACCAGTCGAGTCTCTCGGCCCTATCGAGCAAAAGCTGTAGGCAACAGATGGCGAAGGATAAGGCGAGGAATCCAGTCCAATCGAAACGCTTGCCGGCTTCTCGTCCACCATCACGCAAAAAGATCCAAAGGCCCAGATAGCCAGCGACACCGAAAGGGACGATCATGTAGAACGCCCACCGCCAGTTAAAAATTTCACTTAAGTAACCACCGAAGACCGGTCCGATAATTGGGCCGACGACAACGCCCATACCGAAAATCGAGGTTACGAGGCCGTGTTGTCGACGCTCGAAACTATCCAGTAGAACCGCCTGTGCCAAAGGTACCAGTGGCGCACCGAATCCACCCTGCAATATGCGATATATAACGAGTGATTGGAGCGTGTCGGCTTGGCCGCATAGGACGGTCGCTAGAACAAAGCCGAGCACGCTGTTGAGCATGACATTTCGCCAGCCGAAATGGCTCGTTAGCCAACCCGTTATCGGCGTCACGACCGCGGTTGCCAGTATATTGAAAGTCATTACCCAACTGATTTGATCGGGTGTCGCCGATAGGGTTCCTTGCATTTGCGGTAGCACGACACTGACGATTAGGACGGTCATGCTGTAGATGGTCGTGGCCAACGTCACGGATACGAGTAGCATCCATTTCCGGAATGCGGTCGGCGTATCGGCAGTGTTGTCGGTTGTCGTCATCGTTCCAAGCAAATGCAGGCGCAGTGGAGGACTCAATTATTCTAGAGCAATGACTCCGAGATTCGCCGCTTTGCAAATGACGAAAGGTTTGACCCGCATCATCTTAAATTCAATTGGATAATGCCCCAAGACTTACTTTGTTTTCGAAGCCAGCGACAATCGGAACATTGTGCGGGCATTGCGCTGCCGGGACGGGTTTAGCGGATGATATTAGGATTGAAGGCCGTTGACGAATCGACGTTCAATGTTTGGCCTTAAAATTCGATGACGATCTGACGTGGGGGGCAGATGTTATGTGTGAACCGCGTTATCGGCTAGAACGGCAGCTCCGGTTGCAGGAAAAAAATCAGACCAATTATGGCAAGCCAGCCAATCGCGGACGCCATAACGCAAAACAGTATGGCTAGCCTGCGTCCGATCCCCGCGCGCGTCATAGTAGAGAGTCGACTGGAACCCTTCATCGCTTGCATCGGTGCACCTCCCACATATTTATCCCTCAATTCAGCAAAAATTTCGAGGCCTATTTTATTGGCTCATCGAAATCATTACATTGCGCGCCATTTTTTTAAAACGATAGTTACACACCGTTTTGTTCAGCGCTTTTCGGAAAAAAGAAGCAATTCTCGTGCCGTAAAAAATAATGTAATTATTTCAATGAATTAATATGACTTTAACTCTATCTGGAGGAACGAAGTGTAAAGAATTTCGACAACAGATCGAATGTTAAACGCAAATCCATCAAGGCGCGTTAAAATAAATGTTGAAATACAAGCAGTTGCAAAAATTTGGCTCAATGCAAGACAGTGTAAAATTATCCGTCGGGGATGCGGCTTTTAGAGACCTAAAGCGCCAAATTCGCGTCGTTGCTGGACCCCAGGTAACGGATTCGACAAGAAAAGTCTGACCTGGTTTCTATTTTAGAAACAAACGAGCAGCCGTTGATCCCATAGTCGCTAAAGAGTGCTTTTTCGTACAAAAGCTTATTTTGCTGGAAGATAGCCTCTTCAATCGACCTGCCAGGTATGCCCACCGCGCAGTAGTTCATTCATCTGAGCTTTCTGACCACTCTTTTTCGCGGATTTCGATTGTTCGCGCAGGCTTTGGACATAGCTTGGGCCGGGGTTACAATAAATTACACCGATCGCGACCGGGAATGTCGGCGCTTCCATGGCCGCGAGCATGGAGGCAAGGGTACGGTTGGTTTCGTCATGGACCAGGATGTCGTCCATGGAAATGTTGTTTTCGCCAACCGTGACCACTTCCAGTTCCATGGTTCCGGGTTTCATTCGCAACCCTTTATCGCGTTTCTCGCCGAAGACGAGCGGTTCAGCATTGACGACGTCAATTTGGAAATTTGCGGCGATTTTTCGGTCTGTGAAGTGACTAAATGCGCCATCGTTATAAACGATGCAGTTTTGGAAAATTTCAACGAATGATGCACCGGCATGTTCATGCGCGCGCTTGAGTACGGGTGGCATGTGCTTTTGAAGCGTGTCGATCGATCGCGCGACAAACCGGGCACCGGACCCCAAGGCAAAAGATGCAGCATTGACTGGGTTATCGACCGAACCAAGCGGCGTCGAGGGCGACCGGGTGCCGGGACGCGATGTCGGTGAATATTGGCCCTTCGTTAGCCCATATATTTCATTGTTGAAGAGCAGGAACTGCAGGTCGACATTGCGTCTTAGAAGATGCAGTAGATGGTTGCCGCCAATCGACAAGGCATCGCCATCACCGGAAATCACCCAAATGTCGAGATCCGGGTTGGCGATTTTCAGTCCCGTTGCGATTGAAGGCGCCCGCCCGTGGATCGTGTGAAAACCATATGTTTCCATGTAATAGGGAAACCGCGCGGCGCATCCGATGCCGGAGATAAATACCGTGTTATGGCGTTCAACACCAAGGTCGGCCAACGTTCCACGAACGGATTTCAAGATTGCATAGTCACCGCAACCTGGGCACCAGCGGACTTCCTGATCCGTTGTGAAATCCTTCGCCGTCAAATTTTCGGGTGGTGTTGCAATGTTCATTCTAGCTCTCCAGCCGCGCGCGGATTGCGTCGGCGATTTCCGCGATTTTGAACGGCTGTCCGTTGACTTTGTTCAAGCCTTCCGCGGGAACAAGGTATTCGCTTCGCAGCACGGTGATGAGCTGCCCCGTGTTCATTTCGGGCACGAGAACCTTATCGAAACTTTTCAGGAGGTCGCCGAGGTTTCGTGGCAACGGATTGATATAGCGTAGATGGATATGGGAAACGTCTTCACCATCCGCGCGCAATGCTGAAACGGCACCGCTGATGGGTCCGTAGGTCGACCCCCACCCGACAACGGCAACGTGGCCGCTCTCATTGCCTTGGTCCACATCCTGCAAGGGGATGTCATTGGCGATACCCGCAATTTTCGCCATGCGGGTATCTGTCATTTTCTGATGGTTTTCAGGATCGTAGGAAATATGGCCCGTATCGTAACTTTTTTCGATGCCGCCGACGCGGTGTTCTAGTCCCGGCGTACCTGGCTTCACCCAAACGCGACTGAGTGTTTCCAGGTCTCGGATATAGGGATGAAAACCTTCAGGGTCGTTCCGGAACGTCGTAGGAAAGGGTTCGTAATCATCGAAATCTGGAATTCGCCAAGGTTCCGAAGCGTTTGCGATGTAGCCGTCCGTAAGGAGGATGACCGGTGTCATGTATTTTGTTGCAAGTCGCGCCGATTCGATTGCGACGTCGAAACAATCGCTCGGCGACCGGGCGGCCAGAACAACTAAGGGACTGTCGGCATTTCGGCCATAGACCGCCTGATATAAGTCGGATTGTTCGGTTTTCGTTGGCATGCCCGT
>JAJFJC010000425.1 GCA_021774385.1 Alphaproteobacteria bacterium | reverse complement strand
TTAGCAAGGCGAATGTGCTGGCGAAAGGCGCGAACTCGAAGGGAAACATGAGGCAGAACCCGGTAAACGAGGCCGAACCGCCGAGAATCACCACCGCCCAGAAAATCAATTTCTGACCTGCGTTGAATTTTTTTGCAGGTGGGTGCAGGCCCTTCGTGAACATGCCGCCACCGACAAGCAACCAATGAAGATCGCGCATCGTGGGCAGGTTATGCCGCACCCAGATGACTACCATCAGGACAATCCCAGCGGTAAACGAAAAGCCGAGAAAATTATGGGCTATTTTGCCGTAAGCGGTAAGCGCGGCGAAGGTGGATTGGCCGATAATTGGCATCAGCACGGTTTTACCGTAAAGCAGATTTAGCCCAGTGACGGCCAGCAAGATGAACGATCCAGCCGTCAGCCAATGAGAAATTCTTTCCAAGGTATTGAAGCGAAGAACGGTTTGACCGCTCAGGCCCGAATCCAAGCCGATGCGACCGCGAAATACGTAGAAAACCGCCAACAGGAGCACCATGCCGCCCAGGCCCCACCATCCATAATCTCTGAGCGGACCGTTGTGGAAATTCCGAAACGCCTCGCCCTCGGCTTGAACGAGAATGCCCGCCTTTTTGTCGGGTATGGAAACCCGGCCCTGGACACCATGGCGAATGTCGCGCCAAATATCCGCGTCGCTGCGATTGCCCGACACGTTGCCTGGCACTTGTCCCGCACCCCCCGATGAAACCGCGCTACCCGGCGGGCGAACGGAAGACGTTGACTGCGCCTCGACCGAAGCGACCGCCCCCGCGACAAAAAACAACACCAATATCAGGCAATTGCAGAGTTTGAAAAACGGCTTCGGGACAAAAGACATCCCACACTCCTTCAACGACGCATTTTCTTACGTGCCTCAATGCCGCAATTATTACACAGCACGAATAGTCCAGGTTCGACGAAATACAGGCCCGCACTAAAGCGCGGGCCTGTTTCCCCGAAATTCAATTGGATTAGGATCCGGATTTCAATTTGTAAGCCGTACCCCAACCCCAAGCGCCCGATCCGAAACCACGCGCGACGATTCGTTCGCGGTAAATATCTGACACGACGTTCCCGTCGCCGGCCAGCAGGGCCTTGGTCGAACACATTTCCGCGCACAGCGGCAATTTGCCCTCCGCCAAACGGTTCCGGCCGTATTTCTTGAATTCCGCTGACGAGTTATCTTCTTCCGGACCGCCGGCACAGAAGGTGCACTTGTCCATCTTTCCACGGCTACCGTAGTTACCGGCCTGCGGATATTGTGGCGCCCCGAACGGGCACGAGAAGAAGCAATAGCCACATCCGATGCACAAATCCTTGGAATGCAGGACGACGCCTTCCTCGGATTGATAGATGCAGTCGACGGGACAAACCGAAATGCACGGCGCATCGGAACAGTGCATGCAGGCGACCGAAATCGACCGCTCACCCGGTTTGCCATCGTTGATAGTCACGACCCTGCGGCGGTTCACGCCCCAGGGAACTTCGTGCTCGTTCTTACACGCCGTGACGCAGGCGTTGCATTCAATGCAGCGTTCGGCGTCGCAAAGAAATTTCATTCTAGCCATGTCAATTCTCCCCTACGCCTTAGGCCGCTTCGATGCGACACAGAGTTACTTTGGTTTCCTGCATCTGGGTCACCGAATCGTACCCATAGGTGCCGACCACGTTAGAGGCTTCGCCAAGCACATAGGGATCCGCGCCGGGGGGATATTTATCCCGCAGGCTTTTCCCTTCCCAGTGTCCGCCGAAATGGAACGGCATGAACGCAACGCCTTGGGCGACCCGCTCTGTAATCAGTGCCTTGACAAGGACCTTGCCGCCTTCCGGACTGTGAACCCAGATATCGCCACCTTCTCGGATGCCAATATTGTTGGCGTCGCGGATGTTGATTTCGCAGAACATTTCCTGCTGCAGTTCGGCGAGCCATTTGTTGGAACGGGATTCGTCGCCACCACCTTCATATTCAACCAAACGGCCGGATGTGAGAATCGTCGGGAAATCCTTCGAGAAATCCTTCTTCTGAATCGATTCATACATCGTCGGCAAGCGATAGGCCTGCTTGTCCTTGTAGGTCGCATACTTCGGCAGCAGATCCCGTCGCGGCGTGTACAGCGGCTCTCGGTGCAAGGGCACCGGGTCCGGGAAGGTCCACACGACGGTCCGGGCCTTGGCGTTACCGAACGGGGCACAGCCATGCATGATCGCGACCCGTTGAATGCCACCGGACAGGTCGGTTTTCCAATTGGTCTTGTCGCCGGCAACCTTTTCGATCGCGGCCCGTTCCGCGTCGGTCAGGTCCTTGTCCCAACCCAGTTTCTTGAGCATCGCCATCGAGAATTCGGGATAGCCATCCTTGATTTCCGACCCGACCGAATAGGAGCCTTCCGCCAACAGGTTTTCGCCGTTGCGTTCGACCCCGAACCGGGCGCGGAACGTCAAACCGCCTTCGGCAATGGGCTTGGAGGAATCGTATAGCAGAGGTGTTCCCGGATGCTTCATGTCGGCGGTACCCCAGCACGGCCAAGGCAAACCGTAATACTCGCCATCCACCGGACCACCAATTGCTTGAAGGCTGGTCTTATCGAAGGTTGCCTGATTGGCCATGTGCGCCCGCAAGCGTTCTGGCGATTGCCCGGTATAGCCGATCGTCCACATGCCTTTGTTGAACTCCAGGGTAATGTCCTCGATCAGCGGCTCGTTTTCATTAACCTTGATATGCTTGAACATCTCCTTGTCGAACCCGAGCTTCCTGGCGAAGCGATACATGATTTCATGATCGGTTTTCGATTCGAACATCGGTTCGAAGACCTTATCGCGCCATTGCAACGACCGGTTCGAAGCCGTGACGGAGCCATAAGTTTCGAATTGAGTCGCGGCGGGCAGGACATAAACACCGTCCTTGCGATCGGGAATGACCGAGGCAAAAGTCGGCACCGGATCGATAACGACCATCAAGTCCAGTTTCTCCATTGCCTTTTTCATTTCCGGCAGGCGGGTCTGCGAGTTGACCGCGTGACCCCACAACACCATCGCACGGAGATTGTCCGGTTGGTCGATATTGTCCTTGTTTTCGAGAACGCCGTCGATCCAGCGCGAGACCGGGATACCTTTCGACTCCATTAATTTCTTGGAAGCGAAACGGCCTTTTACATATTCATAATCGACATCCCAGACGCGGGACCAATGCTTCCACGACCCAGCTTTCAGGCCGTAATAACCCGGCAGGCTGTGCGACAGGATGCAGAAATCTGTGGCACCCTGTACATTATCGTGCCCCCGGAAAATATTCGCGCCGCCGCCGGCGACGCCCATATTGCCAAGCGCCAATTGTAGAATGCAGTACGCCCGAGTGTTGTTGTTCCCGTTGGTGTGCTGCGTGCCGCCCATGCACCAGACGATCGTGCCGGGGCGGTTGTTGGCGAGCGTCCGCGCCACGCGGCGCAATTGCGAACCGGGCACGCCCGTCACGCGTTCGGTCTCTTCCGGTGTCCATTTCTTGACTTCCGCCTTGATCTGTTCGAGACCCCAAACCCGCTGGCGGATGAATTCCTTGTCCTCCCAGCTATTCTCGAAAATATGGTGCAGAATGCCCCAGATCAGCGCGACGTCGGTGCCGGGACGGAAGCGGACATATTCGTCGGCGTGCGCCGCGGTGCGCGTAAAGCGCGGATCGCAAACGATCAACGAAGCGTTGTTCTGCTCCTTCGCCTTGAGAATATGCTGCACCGCAACCGGATGCGCCTCGGCCGGATTGGACCCGATCAAGAACATCGAGCGGGAATTGTGCATGTCGTTGTAGGAATTTGTCATCGCGCCGTAGCCCCAGGTATTGGCAACACCCGCGACAGTCGTGGAGTGACAAATCCGCGCCTGATGATCCCCGTTGTTGGATCCCCAGAACGCATAGAATTTACGGAACAGATAAGATTGCTCGTTGTTGAACTTTGCCGAGCCCAGCCAATAGACCGAATCGGGTCCGGAGCTCTTGCGGATATCGAGCATCTTGTCGCCGATCTCGTCGACGGCCTGATCCCAGGAAACCTTCTTCCATTTTCCGCCTTCGAGCTTCATCGGATATTTCAGGCGCCGCTCATTGTGCGCATGCTCGCGAACTGCCGCACCCTTGGCGCAATGCGCACCGAGATTAATCGGGCTTTCGAAGCCCGGCTCCTGGCCGACCCAAACCCCTTTGTCAATTTCGGCGATAACCGTGCAGCCAACCGAGCAGTGTGTGCAGACCGATTTTACTTTCTTGATACCGGACGCCGCGCTCTGTGCCGCTTCGGCTTTTTTAATACCACCCAATGGAGCCGTACCGGCGAGCGCCACGCCACCCGCCATAATTCCGGATTGCTTCAGAAAAGCTCGGCGATCAAGCGGTTGCCCAACCACCGACATTAACGTTTTTTTCAGACGGGGGCGTCCCGCAACCCCGTCTGATTTTTTCGTGAGCATCGTATTCTCCCAAACGTTATATGCGCTCCACCACCTTTCAGCGGCTATTGGCGCGATCTTGAATGAAACCCGACTTGGCTTATTCGAAGTTTCCTAGAACTTCGCGAGGTCGTAGTAGGTTCGAACATGGTCGGTTTCGCGATAGCCGACACTGTCCGATTTCGTTTTTGGTGTTTCCGCGTTCGCGCCACCGGCGACACTGGCGGTCACGCCCGCGGCGCCCGCCGCCAAGCCCACCGTTTTAAAAAACTCGCGACGAGCCAGCTTTTCTGACTTTTCTCCGGCTTTCATTCGCACCTCCCTACTTCTGCAGTTCGATCAAGGGCCTTACGCAACCGAGACCGGCGCGGCGCCATGCCGCTAATCGTTAAGCGGCCATCAGGCCGCCATTTGGAACGCTTCCCGTTCAATGACGAGCAACGCTTTCGCGACGGCCGAAACCGCCACGTAGAATGCGGCCGACTGCGCCGCCTCCAAATCCGCGAAAAAATCTTCCGCCCACGGTTTGATATGGGCGTCGAAGAAAACCATCTGCGTGGTCAGGTCCGCCGGACCGGAATCCAGGACTTCACCGCCAAGCGTTCCGGTAATCAAGCCGTGCATGATTTCGAACAAGTAGCCGATATGGTCTTCCGGCTCGTTATTCAACTTTGCGTGAGCAATACCCAATTCCGACATATCGCCGCGCAAATCGGCCAGCGGGCGGTCATGTAGATTTCCGGTTAGGTAGTAAGACGCATACGGCAGCACTTCGCCGCCTTGCCCCATGCCAAAGAAAAGCGCCGAGTACTCATCCTCGACGCTTTGCCGTTCCATCGTGCTGGCCGCTGCGCGAAGCGACAGAAGCGCGGCGCCTAGCGCGGTGTCATTTCCGTCAAGTTGCTTTAAATCGTTGAGAAATTCTTGGTCTGGTGCAGCCGATATCGCTCTCGAAAGCAGGCCATAAAGACCCGCTCTATACATATCAGCGACGTCCAAATCTTTGGCGCTCAACCGGACCTCCCCAAAATCCGAATTACGGGATTCTCTTATTATTGTGCGGTTCGTTTAATACTGCACCGTAATTTGAGTATACTAATAACAAAATTAGGGGCGTCCGCATATCACAATATTATGATAGCGAGAGTTTCAACGTCACACCTATCTCGTCACGCGAGATCGTTCGAACCTTTTACGTCACCGAAAGAAGATTCGGCATTTTCTGACTCCGAATTCGCGTTCAATTTTTCAGTATCCTCAGCATCGCCATTTTCGTCGAGTTCATGTTCCGATTGGTTCGGACTGGGTTTAGCTTCGGGCTTAACAATTGGGTCTTCGGCGACCTGATCGGGAGAATCGCGAGGTTCGACCACCATTCCTTTCCCAACTTTATAATTGGTTTTGACGGCTTGGATGACCGTATCGATTAATCGGAAATCCTCGTCATAATCGTTGAGACCGTCGAGGTTGGCGAAGACCGGGTCGCTCCGCCATAGTTTTTGCAACGCAGCCCGGGTCAAAGCCTCTGGGACGCCGTTTGCCAGGAATTGTGTATAATCCGATTCGCCGTCCAATTCGTCAATGTCCGGCAGATCAAGTGCTGCCTGTGCCTCTTCACTGATTTCGTTTTCACTGATTTCGTTTTCGTCATTTGATTTGGTGGCCGGTTCGCCTGGAGAGTCAATGTTACTAGAAAGCACTGAAGGGATACTGTTTTCTGGCGCGACTTCCGGAATTGGCGCTAGATCCGGCGCCGTATCGACGGCGGTCGAAACCGGCGCCGCGCCGCCGTGGCGGGATTTGCGCGCCGTTCTGGTGCGAAGGCGAGTCTCCGTTTTGCAGCGCGCCCACCGCTGGAAACGCCCTTCGCCCGGGTCGTCCGGTCCGCTCATTCGTCTCGACCTCGCCTATTCACGGCCGTTCCGAAAACCGGCCGCGTGGCCGTGACCATTGGGGCCGGTCCTCAAATCGTTTGTTTTTCCTTTTCTTGAACGGTGTATCCACGTGATGTTCATCGACGAAGGCCCGCACCCAAGCCAATATGTCGTCGGGCATCGGAACGCCTTCGACAATTTCATCGCCGCTTTCGAAATACTCCATCGCTTCGTAGGGACACACGGTTGCGAGAAAGGGCTCCACTTCCATGTCCTCCGCGTCTTCCCCTGGCTGCAAAGCGACAAAAATCGACGGTACGTCCTGTGACAGGTTTTCTTGGTAACCGTCGGTTTCGCCTTTGAACAATTCCAATGAAAAATTTCTAGCGTGGTAATGAACCCAATCCTCGCCGCTGCGAAGTACACGCCACGCTTCCGACGTGGCGCCAGACCCCATATGTGGCGGCGCTACGAACACAGCGGCAGGACGCCAAGCATATTCTTGCCACGGGTTGTCGATCTTGCGTCGTTCGATGACGACCCCAACCAGCATTTCAGCATCCGCCGTCACGATTGTCTCCCTTTCCAGTCACAAACCCGATATCTCGCTAACTTTTTGTAACTTCATGGTGTAAGAGCACATCTTGCATTGAATTGATGTTCGGCTGCAATATTCGCGCTCGTGGCTGAGAAAAATTAAACGATAATGATCGACAGGGATGGGATGCAGCATGGCCGATGACTCCTGGAAGGTTCTGATCTGCGACTGTGAGGGAACCAACCCTCTTGATGAAAAACGGATCGCCGCCGCGCTTGACAGCGATTTGAGTGGACCGGCGACGAATTTGTGTCGCCGGCAATTGGATCGTTTCGAGACCGCGTTACAAGGTTCGTCGCCGATCCTTGTCGGATGTACTCAGGAAGCACCATTGTTTTTGGAAACCGCGGAAGGAAAGAATTTCGAGCCGCAGCTCCGGTTCACTAACATCCGCGAAAAGAGTGGTTGGTCGAAACAGGGACGCGATGCGGCGCCGAAAATGGCCGCGCTCCTCGCCGAGGCAATGCTGAATATCGGTGGCCCCGGTTCTCTAACCTTGGAAAGCGACGGCGTTGTCTTGGTGATGGGCCGGGATCAGGTCGCGGTCGATGCCGCTCGACGTCTTGGCGAACGCATGGACGTAACGCTGGTTCTGGTCGGCGCGGTCGCGGAGATTTCACCACCGCGGACCGTAGAAGTTCCCATATTTCATGCCGAGTCGGTTGAAGCGGTAGGTTACTTCGGGAATTTTCTGATCACGTTTCAATCTTTTGCCGCCGCTGAAGCTTCTTCGAAGGACAGCTTGGTGTTCGAGCCGTCGCCGTCTGCGATCGGAAAATCAGACGCCGACATCGTTCTCGATTTGCGCGGCGACACGCCGTTGTTTAGCGCGCCAAAAAAGCGCGACGGCTACCTGAATCCCGACCCGGGCGACCCACTCGCTGTGGCAACTGCATTGTTCGAGATTACAGACTTCGCGGGCGCCTTCGAAAAACCCAGTTATGTCGATTACAATGGAAGTCTATGCGCCCATTCGCGGAACCAAATTATTGGCTGTTCTCGCTGCCTGGACTCGTGCCCAACTGGCGCGATCATGCCTGATGGCGATGGGGTCGCCATAGATTCCTATGTCTGCGCGGGATGTGGCAACTGCGCTAGCGTGTGCCCGACCGGGGCGGCAAGTTACGCGCTACCGCGTGCCGACGCACTGTCACGGCGTCTACGTACGCTGCTCACGACGTACGAAATTGCCGGTGGTAAAAACCCAGCCCTGCTCTTTCATGACATGGAGCATGGCGAAGAAATGATCGATACCATCGCGCGTTACTATGACGGCTTGCCATCAAATGTCATCCCAGTGGCGGTAAACGCAGCGACTCAAATTGGATTGGATACGCTGCTAGCAGCAGGCGCGTTCGGGGCGGGAGCGGTGCGAATTCTCCTTTCGCCTCAGGATTCCGGCGAAACGGATGGGCTAGTGGACGCGGCCAATCTCGCCAACCATATTCTGTCCGGGCTGGGCCATGCCGGTGGCTTTGTTGAATTGGTCGATGATAGCGACCCGGAATCCGTCGCCCGTACATTGTGGCGTCTCGCGGGATTAAAAGACGTTCCGGTACCGGGTGCCATGTTCACGCCGGTTGGCGACAAGCGTGGCCTCCTGACATTGTCCTTGGGTGCCCTTCACGCCGAAGCCCCGAACCCGGTCGATGCGATGACGTTACCGGATGGTGCGCCGTTCGGGTCACTCGATGTGAATTTGGACACTTGTACTTTGTGTCTGTCTTGTGTTGGTGCTTGTCCGGCCAATGCATTGCAGGATAATCCTGAATATCCGAGATTATCTTTTGTGGAAAACGCCTGCGTTCAATGCGGGCTTTGCGTAAAAACCTGCCCGGAGGACGCCATAGCCCTCGTTCCGCGCATCGATTTCACGAACGCTGCCCTAAACGCGCGAACCATCAAGGAAGACGAACCTTTCGAATGCGTAAAATGTGGCGAACCCTTCGGCGCCCGATCCTCGATCGAAAGCGTCGTCGAAAAGATGAGCGGACACGCGATGTTCCAAACCGCCGCCGCCTTGGACCGCTTGAAGATGTGTGCCAATTGCCGGGTCATCGACATGGCCGAAGCCGGAGGCGACCCTTTCACTGGTGCGCCAAGGCCCCTGCCACGGACGACCGACGACGATTTGCGCGAGCGCGAACAAGCTCGCATCCAAGCCAACGACAATGCGCGTTCCGGCAAGGACGGCACGGAATGAGGGCCAATACGCTGCCGCATTTGAACATGCCCGGCAAAGACCCGTCATGGGCGTAGTTTGGGCATGGACGTAATTTGGCAGGCGGTTCTGGCGGCCCTTTCGATGCTGCTGACGCTCGATGAAAGGCTGATGGAGGTCATACTCCTGTCCCTCGAAGTTAGTTTGACCGCGCTTCTTATCGCTTCGTTAATCGGCTTGCCAATCGCGGCATGTCTTGCGTTGACGCGGTTTCCAGGACGAAAAACAATTCTGGTGTTGTTCAACGCCATGATGGGACTACCGCCAGTCGTCGTCGGTTTGGTCGTTTATTTGCTCTTGTCCCGTTCGGGGCCATTCGGCGTCTTCAATCTTTTGTTCACGCCTACCGCGATGATCATCGCTCAGGTCGTTCTGGTCACGCCGATCATCGTTTCTCTATCCCGCGAAAGTCTGGAAACGATGCGCCACGAATATCACGACACCTTGCGATCCATGGGTGCGGCACCCGCGCAGGCCATTTCAATCCTGGTCTGGGATGGCCGCTTCACGCTAGCGACCGCCCATCTGGCCGGGTTCGGCCGCGCCGTTGCGGAAGTCGGTGCGGTGATGATTGTCGGTGGCAATATCGATCACATGACCCGTGTCATGACTACGGCCATCGCGCTGGAGGCGAGTAAGGGCGACCTTGTCGTTGCGCTCGGGCTGGGCATTGTCCTCGTGGCGTTATCCCTAGCGGTTAATGTCTTGGTTTACGGTTTGCGGTCCATGGGCGAAGCACGGGCGGCATCATGATAGCCGCGTCTCCCTTACCGTTTCATTTGAAGGGTGCTGGCGTGTCCCGGGGCGGCAAACAGGTGCTCAAGGATATTACGGCGTCGTTCGAGGCGAACCCTCCGAAAACGGTGATCATTGGTCCCAACGGCGCCGGGAAGAGCTTGTTGCTGCAGCTTTGCCATGGTTTGTTTCCTGCCGATTCCGGTGTTATCGAGTGGTCCAGCAACCGAGATTTCCGCGCGCCGTCCAAGGCGCAGGCAATGGTTTTCCAGCGCCCCGTCCTGTTTCGCCGTTCGGTTATCACCAATGTCATCCTCGCCCTGAAAATAGCCGGATTTTCAAAAGCCGAATGGCGGGACCGGGCCGCTGGCGTTCTTAGACGAACGGGGTTGAGCCGGTACGCCGCGACCCCCGCCCGCTCGCTGTCCTTCGGCGAACAGCAACGGCTCGCATTGGCCCGCGCGCTCGCCGTCGAGCCGAAGCTTCTGTTTCTCGACGAGCCAACCGCGAGCCTGGATCCGGCCGCGGCCCATCTAGTCGAATGTCTGATCGAAGAGGCAGCCGCCGGTGGCGTTAAAATCATTATGACAAGTCACGATTTAAACCAGACGCGGCGCCTCGCCGATGAGACCATCTTCATGCATCGCGGTCGGATCAAGGAGCGCGCCCCTGCGGACCGATTTTTCGCCAGCCCGGAAAATGATCTTGCCCAGGCGTTCATCAATGGCGAACTTCTGTGGTGGCGACGGCGGTCCATTTTCAGTGGTGTGGATGGCGACGGCGCCAGTTGTGAGGGTATGGACGAGGAAGTGTAATGAATAAATTCGGCCTGACGCTTGGTTTGTTCATGGTCGTGATCTTGAGGATGACGCCGGATAGTTTCGGGATCGGGCGTAACGTCGCGCAGGCGGCCGAGCCGTTCATCACCGTCGCCTCGACCTCGTCCACCCAGAATTCCGGATTATTTAACCACCTCCTACCGAAATTTAAGGCAGCGTCCGGCGTGTCGGTGCGGGTTATCGCAGTGGGAACCGGCGCCGCGATCCGGTTGGCACGGGCTGGCGATGCCGATGTGCTATTGGTGCACCATCGTCAGTCGGAAGAAAAATTTGTATCCGAGGGGTTCGCCGAACAACGCTTCCCCGTGATGTACAATGATTTTCTGATCGTCGGCCCCGTAAACGATCCCGCCGGTATCGAGGGTATGAACGACAGCGCCGCCGCGTTCGCGAAAATCGCCGCCGTCAAGGCGGTGTTCGTCTCGCGCGGCGACGATAGCGGCACCCACAAACGCGAACGGGCTTTGTGGGTGGTGGCGGGTATCGATCCCTCGGCGCATTCCGGGGCTTGGTATCGTGAAACCGGATCGGGCATGGGCGCGACCCTGAACACCGGCGCGGCGATGAACGCCTATACGCTGAGCGACCGCAGCACATGGTTGAGCTTTGCGAACAAACAATCGCTTGCCCCGCTGGTCGAAGGTGACGCCCGGTTGCGGAACGAATATGGCGTTCTGTTGGTGTCGGGGAAAAAGCACCCCCATGTCAAAACGGTGCTCGGCCAACGCTTCATCGCCTGGCTTCTGTCAAAAGACGGCGCGGCGGCAATCGACAATTATAAAATCAACGGCCAGGCTCTGTTCCATGCGTCACGGTAAGTGGGACGGCGCCCCAAGCCGCGGGATGACCTGCTGCGGTATCGACAAGCCTGTCGGTGTGGCTTGAGGGGAGAGTGTAAGCGGATGTCGCGGTATCGGCAGCGGACCCGCTTGGCAGCGATCATCGCCGGAATGTCGATGGTGCCCGCCCTGCCCACATGGGGCGACGATTTGGAAACCGGGCGCGCGCTGGCGCGAAGCCATTGCGCGGTGTGCCATGTCATTGGCGATTACAACAAATTTGGCGGCATCGGCAGCACGCCGTCTTTCCAGCTGTTGGCATCGATGAAGGATGGCGCGGCGCGGTTTCAAACTTTTTATGCGCGCCGGCCCCACCTTTCTTTCGTCACATTGCCAGACCAAAAGCCACCGACCAACCTCCCGCTGAACGCGCCGCCGGTCACGCTGACCTACGAACAGGTCGACGCCATCGTCCGCTACGGGCTAACGTTGAAGGACCCGCGCTTGACGAACTAATCAAGTTCGCCGCCGCCAAGATAGCCGCGGATGGCTGCCATAGCCGCATGTTGCGGCACATCGAGAATCGTCGTCACGGCGAAGGTCGCCGCCGAAAGCAGCGATCTGGTTCCATCGTCCTCACCGCCGCTCAAGGGGAGTTCCGTGATCGTGAGATTGGCGCCGTTAATGTCATCGAAGAGCACGCCGCCGGCGGCATAGACGCCACCCGCACAACGCGATCGCCCTGATATGGGGATGACGATCTGCTCGTCCGCTGCCTTTAAAGCTTCGAAAATTCGCTTCCCGTCACGGTCATCGACATTGACGACGGCGCCTTTGGGGCCGGTTTGGCGATGGAACACCCAGCGGCTCGCGGCCTCGGTTTCCGCATGGGTTCGACAGGGCGCCCAGCCTTCGGCGCCGATATCGAGAAACAACGCGACATCGAAGGTGATCGAAACCGTCATATCCGCCTTCGATGGCGGCATATCCAAGATATAGGCGCCGCCGAGATCCATGGGATGCAATCCAAGCGCCGGATGTTCCGCGTCACCGCCGAATTCGGTTTCACGGCCCGTGACCGACAACACCTCGCCAATAAAGGAAACGGCGGCCGGGCCAAGCCGACGCGACACCACCGCCCCATAAGCCGCATCCCGCTGCGCCCGGGCCAGAAGTTCGACATCGCTGATGACTTCGCAATCCGCCTCCCGCGCGGCCACGATAATCGGATCGGCGCCCGTTTCCCCATGCGCGATATCGTGCTCAATCACCAAACTGACCGGTTCGCGCCAATCGATGTCCTCTAAGTTTCGCAGAGAAACGCCTTCGGCTTCGGCGATGGCTCTACGATCAGGCGCTGCGTCCCAGGCTAAAACCTCCGCTTCGCTCGACATCAAAGCACGCGCCGCGGCAAGCCCTTCCGGGCCAAGACCGTACACCGCGACGGGATAACCAGCGAAGGGGAATAAATCGATCATGCAGACTGGCCTTGAATTATAATTGAGCGGTTATCAATGGCGTTTAAACAGAGCTCGCCAATGGTAAGCTGTACAATAGATTCTGTCCCTTGACCTTCAGGCGATTTTGAACCGTGCGGCACAGCGCAAGATAAACCGGTCTTCCGGAAACCGCTGCTTCCATATCGCCATTATTGCGAAATCGCAGCCGAAACAGTGACAATAGCCGCTCGTTGCGGCCTTCATCCACTGCAAGGCCGCGATAGAGGTCGTTCAGCAGCACCGTCGCTTCACTATCCAGTCCGACATGGCGCACCCACTTATCATCGGTGATCTGCCCGGTCGGCTGTATTTCAACATCGACCTTCAGGAAATGCGCGATCCACCGTTCCAATACACGCGCAAACCCGTCCAGACCGTTGCGGCCGAAGGTGATATCCAGTGCCATGTTGAAATATTCCGAACGTGTCCAATAGTCGTCGAGATTGTCGGCGGTAAGAACATCCACTTCCACTGAATTGCGCACGGTCTCGGGCGACTTCGCCAGCTCGATCAAACTGATATTCCCGCTATCGCGCCGCTGCGCCTGCATTTCCGTGATCTCGGCGTCGGCCAGCAAAATCTGACCCCGCATGTCGTTCACCGTCTGGTCGCGAAACAGCAACTCGGCAGCGCGAAGCCGGAACGGGTCCCCTTCGTCGGCCATGATATTGTGGGCGATCGCATGGGCGAGCTGATCGATAAACATGGACGGAATATCGATGTTTTTCCCCGGCGCGAACAGCGCCATGTAGGCCTCTTCGACCGTCGCCGCGGCCAGCAATTTTTCACGGAAATTCAACACGACTTCATAATTTTCGCGAATGTCCGAATCCGCCATAGCGGCAATGTTGTGTGCGCTTACCACGCGCCGAGGATCGTCCATCAGGCCTTCGTGCAGCGCGAGCTCGGCACTACAAGATTCTTCGACGGGCGCGACTTCGGGACGCATCCAGAATGCCCGCAAGAAGTCGTCAGTGATCGAAAGAAATCCGTCCTCGTCTCTATCAAGGAGGTGATAACCTGAATTGCGCCAGAATTCCGGCATGCGCTTTTCCTGATCCATTACGCTTGCGCCACCTTGACGAAGCGACCCTATGGCGCGTTCCATTGACCGGAACCAAATTGCACCAGATATCGCGATGAGCAAGGTATTATTTAAAAAACACGCCTTAGCCGCAAGTGTGATGGCCGGGTTGGCGCTCAGCGGAGCACCGAGAGCCGACATGTTGGGCCATGGCGGTGTCATCCGCGCCATTGCCGTATCTTCCGGAGGATCACTCGCCGCAACGGCAAGCTTCGACCACTCGGTGCGTCTTTGGCAGTTCGATGAACAGCGCGCCTTGCAAGTCTTCAATGGCCACGATGCGCCCGTCAATGCCGTAACCTTCCTGGCCGATAGCCGCCGCCTGGTGTCCGGCAGTGCGGATGGCACCGTGCTCCTGTGGGGTGAAAAAGGCGTCGGTCCAGCGGCGCGATTTCAGGCCCATCAAGGACGGGTAATGGATGTCGCCACTTCCAACAACGGCCGATGGTTGCTGTCGGGCGGTTGGGATCGCAAAGCTTTTTTGTGGAATCTGAAGACAGGCGAGAAAACTCAGCAATACGATGTACCGCACCCTGTCCTATCGGTTGCTTTTGGACCCGGCGCGGATACGGTGATTGTGGCGACCCGTGACGGCCGAATTCGCAAATTTCGCCGCAGCGACAGCACTATTCTTGCGACTGTTTCGGCGCACGACCTTGGGCTCACGCAAATGCGGGCCTCACATGATGGCGAGCGGCTTATTTCCATCGGCCTCGACAATGTTGCACGCATCTGGAACGCCCGAAATTTCAAACTCGTCAGCCAGTTCACGCCAAACCCGGAATCGAAACCAGTGTCGAGCGCCTTGTCGCCCGACGGCGGGTTTATGCTGGTGGGTTATCTCGACGGGCAATTGCTTCATCTCGATGCCGCCCGTGGCGTTGTCTTGCGCGAAATTAAGGTGGAAAAGGGACCGGTTTGGGCTGTTGCCTATTCCGCCAATGCTCAATTTGCACTTACCGCGGGACCTTCGGAGCGGGTTAAAGTCTGGCATCTGAAAAGCGGCGACCGAATTCAAACCAGTGCCGAGAACGAACCTTCAGTCCGAGCCCGACCCTGGCTCGATGACCCACATCCCGGTGCCCTTCTTTTCCGCAAATGCGCCCATTGTCACGCGCTCAGCGCGTCGGAATCGCAACGCGCCGGGCCCCATTTCGAGGGATTGTTCGGCCGCCGCTCGGGTAGCGTGGCGGGCTATCGATATTCCGCCGCGCTGCGCGGATCGCCGGTAACCTGGACGCGGGAGTCCGTCGCCGCGTTGTTCCGCACGGGCCCGGACGTGTTCATGCCTGGAACGAAAATGCCGGTGCAAAAAATCAACGACGAACAATCCCTCGCCTATCTCGTCGATTATCTGGCGCGGTTACTCGCGAAATAATGCGCGCGACCGCCCTACGAAAAACTTTTGAATTAACGGTCTACATGTTAGATAAAGAGCGTTAAAAACGTGTGAGGAAAGCTATGCACGCAATGTGGACCGGCTTCGCGCTGGCGGTTTTAATTGCCGTTATCGGGGGTGTCGTCGTCGTCGAATTCGGCGACAGCAGCACCGAACGCTATAGTATGAACAGCGTCCGCCTATAACCGACACTGCCGCTTTTTCAGCGCATTACATCTTTGGCTGTAAGTTTGATGCGGGGTATTGACACGTTAACTGCCGCTGTCGCTAGAATTTGATCGTGATCCGCTTCATGGAGCAAGCTAACCTTGATTCCAGACAGTAAACGTCTCGGCGCGAAACTCCTTGAATATCCGTCGGGGTAGAAGATGGCGTTGGATGTAGGAGGCGTTGTAGACGGCAGCGTGGATCGACAGGAACCGTTGAGCCGACCCCGGCGACTTGATCGCTGTTGTTTTCGTTCGCGTCGACGAACCGGCTGGTGTGAATTCTCGGCTCGATTGTTTGCTCGTAGTCCCTGATCGTGAACAGCGGTAAGGTGCTCTTTGCGGATGGCGACAGCGTGGGATTTCAGCCTGTCCGTGGTAATGCACTTTGGCACAAAGCCCCGCTTCTTCAGAAGCTTCCGCAGCAACCTCTGTGCCGATCGGGCGCAGCGTCGTGGCTGGACCAGGAAGTCGAGCACCTCGCCTTCGTCGTCAACCGCCCGCCAAAGCCATTGATTACGGCCACGGATCTTGATAACCATCTCGTCGAGATGCCAACGCGCACTGGCGCGCGGACGGCTGCGGCGGAGATTGCCCGAAAGCACCCGAAACATCAGGCAGGTTGACAAAGCTTCGTATTCGCAGAACCGTAGAATTGAGCCCTTTACGCATACTTCCCGCACGTTGACATCGTAGGAACCGCGGCTTGATCACTGGTGCATGGTGTCTAATCGATTGGTGTTTGGCGCAGGTGCCAAAAAAAGGTCACAAAGTACAAATCCTGCCCCCGCAACCAACTTTGTCACCCTCATCTCCAAACCGCTCTCCTCGAGCGGTTTTTTTATGCCCGCCCCCATGGCCAGGATCGCGGCCAGCTTGCCGCGCAGACTCACGGCCAGGGTCTTCTTACCGTCCTCTTCCACGGGTGTCAGTTCGATACTGTCGATCAGGCCGCGTATGACCTCGACGGCTGTCAACGCCGGAGTAAAAGTACGGCACTGGCCGGTGTAAAAAAGCATCACTCGGTATGAAGCCGAGCGCGAGGTTGGCGGTTGTCCCGGTAGTCCATAGGAAGGACCCGCGCGGCCTGCGAAGTGCGCACTTCACACGCTGACGCAGCAGGGCGCGTGGGAGGTTACTGTGGGCCCACCGGGTCAACCATGGCGCTGGTGTTTGAAGCCGATCAGGGGCTTTTGGGGGATTTTCGCCGCTTTTAGCTTTGGTTGAGACGGAAGCTATCGCCGTTCATCTCCAGGATATAAACGTGGTGGGTGAGCCGGTCGAGCAACGCCCCGGTCAGGCGTTCGGAGCCGAACCCCTCGATCCACTCGTCGAAGGGCAGATTGGCGGTCAACAGGGTGGCACCGCGTTCGTAACGTTGGCTGAACACCTCGAACAGGAGCTCGGCGCCGTTATGAAGCCCACGTTGAGACCTTTCTGGCAAGCGGCGAGACCGAGACCAAGGGCGATATGGGTCTTGCCGGTGCCTGAGTTGCCGAGCGCGATGATATTCTCGCGGCGCTCGACGTATTCGCAGCGCGCCAGTTCCAGGACCAACATTTTGTTGAGCGACGGGATCGCCTTGAAGTCGAAGCTGTCGAGGCTTTTAACGGCGGGGAAAGGGCTATCGCTGACGGTTTTTTACTCCGGCGCAACCAGACAAACCGGCCACTTCAATGAGGGATTATTGCTCCGGCGTTCTCACTTGGAATACGCTCTTCGCAAGATCAACACCGATCGTGATAGCTTCCTTAATAGACGG